>NZ_PSUB01000038.1:0-1010 GCF_002931595.1 Rathayibacter sp. AY2B9 | reverse complement strand
GCTCGGCGCCATGGCGCTCCTCCTCGGACTCGCCCGCCTGCTCGACCGCCGCGCCGCTCGCGACGACGGCTGACCCCGGCGCGGGACGCCGGGTGCTCGGGCCTGCAGGACGAGCGCCCCTCGTCCCCCGAGGCCGTCGCCGAGTGGCGCGAGCGCCAGGAGGCGTGGCGGGCCGAGCGGGAGGCGTTCCGCGCCCAGCAGAGCGCGACGGCCCGCGAGACGGCCCGCGCCCGGGCGGAGGAGGCGCGAGTCGCCGCCGCCGCCGTCACCGCCGCGCGCCTGGAGCGCCAGCGCCTCCGACGCGCCGCGAACCCCCGGCTGCGGGCGAGCCTCACGCTGCTCGCCCTGGGCGCCGCCGCACTGACCGGCGCACTGGTCTCGCTCACCGCCTCCGGGCCGACGGCCCTCGTCGTCGGAGCCGCCTCGGCCGCGCTCGTGCTCGCCGTGGTGATCGTGCTCGCCGGCCTGTTCCGGAGGCGCGCGATCGCGCTGGTCGCCCTCGCGACGGTCGCGCTGGTCACGGCCGCCTGCGCCGCCGTGCTGCCGACCGACCGCGAGCTGCTCCCCGTGCTGGGCACCTACGGCTTCTCGAGCGCCGCTCCCGGCCGCTACGCGACGCTCGCGGCGAGCGACCTGCGCGTCACGGTCGCACCCGGCTACGAGACCTCCGGCGAGCCGCTGGACCTCTGGATCGGCTACGGGCACGTGTCCGTCGCCACGATGGCGGGAACGGCGGTCCGCCTCGAGGCGACCACGGAGGACACCGAGCTCCTCGTTCTGGACGCCGACGGAGGCGCGATCGACGCGCCCCGCGAGGTCCGCACCGCCGACGGCCGTCAGCTGTGGACGCAGACCTTCGGCGATCCCGAGGCCGAGCCGTTCGTGGTCCGCATCGCCCAGGAGGGCGGGTCGATCCGCGTCCAGGACTCCACACCGGGCGCCGACTCCGGCACCACTGCGCCGGACGCCGACGCCACCCCGACACCCACCCCGAGCCCCACCCCCGAGAC
>NZ_PSUB01000004.1:0-215718 GCF_002931595.1 Rathayibacter sp. AY2B9 | reverse complement strand
TCGCCGGCGCTGAGGGTGCTGCTGGTGAACACGGTGCGGGCCGAGCGGTTCGTGGCGCTGTAGCGGTCGACGGAGGCGACGAGCACGCCGTCGATCGATGGAGAGACCAGCCCGGTGACGGGGTACCTCGGTCAGAGCGCGGAAGAAGTTTCGCTTCGTGCCCGCCAGACAGCCGCTCGCCCGATGCGGGCCAGCTGAGCGAGCATCTCGCCCGGCGGCCTCGTGACATCGATCCGCACCGGCTCGACGCGGTGACGCGAGATGGTCTCGACACGACGACGTCGACCCCGCTCGCCTGTCACCCCTAGGACGACCGGGTCGAGCGGGGTAGCCCCCATCCGTGGTCACTCGTCCCGCTCGGCTGGGTCGCTCCTTCGCGACGGCGCGTCGAAAGGCGCGGTCTGAGCCGCATCGTCTTCGCCCTGCGATCCATTCGCGCGACGACGCAAGGCGCCTTCTGCGAGGCGGATGGAGAGGTCGTCTGTCGCTGCTCGGCCACGAGTCACCGCCTCGTCGCCGAAGCGACGGGCTGCATCGAATCCTTCAGCGCCCGTCTCGAGGACCTTGTCGCGGGCGTCGGCCACAGCGGCGAACCAGCCCCTGGCCTTCATCGAGTCGCGGAGACGTTCAAGGCCGACGTGGAGGTGGAAGTCGACCACACCGCTCGCGAGGCGGTCGCTCGATTCGACAACAGCACGGGCGCCGAGCGGATTCAACAGAACTCGCGCATTTGCACTGCCCGCAGCCGAGTCCATACGAGCGATCAGGCGCTCCGTGCTGCGAGCGATCGTGTCGAGCCGGTTCTTCCGAGCAGTCTGCAGGCCGATGCGGTGCTCATCGAGATCGTCCGCAGCCGAATCCAGGACTCGATCGATCTCGAGAATCGCGGTCGATTCCTGCAGCTGTATGCATCGGGCGAGCACGGCGAGCCACTCGCGGACCTTCGGCTCGGCCTCCCGGGTCGCCTTCGCGATGTCTCCCAGTTTCGTCGTCCGCTCGAGCTTCTCGGCCAGGGCGTCGAGCTGTCGCAGGGCGTAGGCCTGAGTGCGTGCGAGGGTCAAAGTGGTCGACTGCACTTTGGACCACGTGACCTCGGACACCCGACGAGTCCGCTCGCGAATGGTCATCGCCTCCTCGATCACGAGGTCGACGCCGGTCATGTCGGCCAGTACGGCGTCCTTCTGGTTGCGGAGAAGATCGTCCACCTTCTCGTCGATCGTCGCGAGATAGTCGTTTATCTCGTCGATCGACTGCTGCATGGAAGCTTGCGCCATCATCCCCGCCACGCTCGACATCGCTGCCGGGTTGGTCAGGAGCGCCCCGGGGCCGGTCTGCGCGAACTGGACGATGCTCTTGATCCGGCCGTCCTTGCCCTGCACGACACCCATCGCGAGTCCGCTCTTGGAGTTCACCATGTGGCCGTGCTTCCGCAGCGCAGTGGCGGATTGCTCGGTCAGTTTCACCCATCGACCGGAACCGGCCGAGATCGCGGCCGCTGCCTGCACTACGCCCGCCGCCGCGCCGGCTGCCGGTCGGAGGCGCTCGAGTCCAAGGTCCTTCGATTCGAGACCCTCCGAATGCAGAAATCGGTCCACAGCCGAAGGCTCTCCGATCACGGCTATGCCGTCAGCGTCCTCGATCAGCTGAATGTCGTCGTCCATAGTCGGCTCCTGTCGGTTCGATCGCGCTCCTCTGGGAACACATGATGCTCATCCCACCATGTGCTCGGATCGGAGGAGAAGCGGGCCACGGCGCGGGCGGAAGATGACTGTCGGCTCACGAAGGATTGCTCCGTCACTCGTTACGGCGGTCCCGGGATCCACGCGAGAAAAGCTGTCAGCGCGGGGCAGGACTCCCGGCGTCAGCGGAACCACGCGAGCCCGGCACACGCCCGGTCCCCGTCACGACGCCGCGCACCCCGCCCGCCTCAGCGCCCCAGCACTCCCGCGTACACCGCCAGGTACTCGTCGACCATCCGATCCACCGCGAAGCGGCGGCGAGCAGTCGCCCGCACGGCCGCCCGATCGAGGAGCCCGGCCCGCTCGACCGCGGCGACCGCCTCCGACAGGGAGCCCACCGCGAACCCGGTGACGCCCTCGTCGATGATCTCGGCCATGGATCCGCGGCGGTACGCGATCACCGGCGTCCCGCACGCCACCGCCTCGACGATGGAGAGGCCGAACGGCTCGTCGAAGCCGATCGGATGCAGGAGCGCGAGCGCTCCGCCGAGCACGAGGGCGCGCTCCTCCGGCCCGACCGAGCCGCGGTAGACGACGCGCGTCCCGTCGACGAGCGGCTCGACCTCCTCGTGCCAGTAGCGCTCGTCCTGCACGATGCCGCAGAGGAGGAGTCGGCGCCCGGCCGCGGAGGCGATCCGGACCGCCTCCGCCGTGCCCTTGTCGGGGTGGATCCGGCCGAGGATCACGAGATCCTCTCCTCCGGATCCCGCGGGGAAGCCGTCCACGTCGATCCCGTGGTGCACCGTCGCCGTGTAGTCGAGCTCGGGGGAGCGGTCGCTGTCCGAGATCGACACCAGGTGCGCGGTGCGCGGGTGCCGCAGCGCCTCGCGGTAGGCGGGCAGGATCTCGGGCCCCGAGAAGCCGTGCACCGTCGTCACGAGTGGCACGGGCCACTGCGCCGCGAGGGCGAGCGGCAGCCAGTCGAGGTGGTTGTGCACCAGGTCGAACTCGCCGGCACGGTCGAGGACCGCCGCGATGTGCAGCGCCTCCCAGACGCGGCCGTCGCGGCCCGACTCGGCGTAGCCCGTCGGAGCGACCGACTCGAGCGCGGCCGTCGTGACGGAGTCGCCGGTCGCGAAGAGCGTCACGTCGGCTCCTCGGCGGACCAGCCCCTCGGTCAGGAGGCTCGCGACCTGCTCCCACGGCCCGTAGTGGCGCGGCGGCGTGCGCCATGCGATCGGCGCGAGCATCGCGATCCGCAGCCCGGCCGCCGGGTCCCCGGGTCCTGCGGTCATCGGGCGGCGACGACCGCGGGGGCCGCCGGGACGCTCGGCCGCGTCGGCTGCAGGCCGGCCCGCCGCACGACGAGCGAGGTGTGCAGGGCGGCGATCGTCGACTCCGCGCCCCGGTTCTCGTTGCGCCCCTGCGGCTCCAGCCCGTCGTACCCGGCGCCGGAGAGCGGATCGACCATCACGGTCGCGGAGTCGTTGACCCCGTGGAACCAGGCCCAGCAGGAGGCGAGACCCTCGCGCCAGAGCGGATCCTCGTCGAGCGTCAGGGCGCGGGCGCACGCGGCGGCGATGGCGGCGACCTCGATCGGCTGCTGGTCGAAGAGCACTCCGAGCTCGTCCGGCCCGTGGCCGGCCACGCCCGTCACCGAGAGGCGGCCGTCGCGCGATTCGAGGCCCAGCAGGAAGGCGAGGGCGGCGAACCCGCGCGCGAGCAGCGGCGGATCCTGCAGCGCCTCGCCGGCCGCCAGGAGCGCCTCGGGGACGCAGCCGTTGGCGTAGCGCAGGCGCGCCTCCGGCCAGGGCCAGGCCTGGTCCGTGCAGGAGAGGAGCATCGGCGCGGCGTCGTGCAGCAGCTGGACCGCGACCAGCGAGTGCGGGCGGACGGCGACGACCTCGACCGCGCCGAGCACCGCGAACGTCATGGCGCGCAGGTCCGGCGAGCGCTCCTCCGCGAGGTGGAGGAAGAGCCGCATCGCGCGGCGGCGGGTCAGCGGCAGCTCGGCGTGCGCGGCCACCACCCCGGCCGCCCAGACGCTGCGGCCCCACCAGTCGCCGAGCGAGGAGGCGTCGGCCCACTCGCCGTCGGGAGACAGCCGGTTGTGCACGGTGCCGTCCGGCTCGGCGGCCGCCTCGAGGAAGCGGAGGTACTGCTCCGTGAGGCGACGGGTCCGGAACGTCTGCTCCGGCTCCTGCGCCACCACGATCAGGGCCCGCGAGACGTCGTCGACGCAGTAGCCGTGCTCGGGCCGGGGGGCGTCGAGCAGCGCGTGCTCGTGCAGCCCGCGCTCGTCGGTGAGGGCGTCGAGGTGCTCGTAGGGGAGTGCCGTCGCGAGGGCGGGCCCCGCGGTCACGCCGCGTGCTCGATGCGGAGGCGCTCGACGAGATCGAGGTAGAGGCCGGCGGCCGCGGGCCAGGAGAGGGCGGCCGGAGCGGCTGCGGGGGCGGAGTCGGCGAGCACCTCGCGCAGTGCAGCGGCCATAGCGGCGGGGTCCTCGTGCGCGACCGTGCGGCCGCGGCCGTTCCCGAGCAGCTCGAGAGCGTGGGGGAACTCCGTCGCGACGACGCGCCGTCCGGCGGCCAGCGCCTCGACGAGCACTCCGGAGGTGACCTGGTTGCGGGAGTCGTAGGGCAGCAGGACGGCGTCGGCCTCGGCGACCGCCGCCGCGAGCTGGGAGGGATCGAGGTAGCGGCCGTCGAGCACGACCCGGTCCTCGAGCCGCAGCTCGGCGATCAGGTCGGCCAGCGACTCCCGGTAGGCCTCGCCGGCGTGCGCGACGACCTTGGGGTGCGTCTGCCCGTAGACGGTGTAGTGGGCGGAGACGCCGGCGTCGCGCAGGTCGGCCATCGCGCGGATCCCCCACTCGATGCCCTTGCCCGGGCCGATCAGGCCCCAGGTGATGATCTGCGGATCCGCGGCGGCGGCGGAGCGGGCGGCCGCGTTCCAGACGGGGACGCCGTGCGCGATGACGACGACGCGCGAGGCGTCCACGTCGTACCGGCGCTCGAGGATCTCGGCCGCGACGGCCGTCATCACCACGACCGCTTCGGCGAGGGAGGCGACCCGCTCCAGCACGAGGCGCTGCGAGGGGGTGGGCGTCTCCAGCACCGTGTGCAGGACCACGATCACGGGCACGGCGAGCCGCTCCATCAGCGCGATCACCTCGTCGCCGTCGGGTCCGCCGTAGATGCCGTACTCGTGCTGGATGATCGCGACGTCGCAGGAGTCGAGCTCGGCGGCCGCGCGGGCGGTGCTCGCCGGGTCGCCCGCGACGAGCTCGGCCACGATGCTCGTGCCGGGCGTCGATCCGGGCACCGCGAGCTCGTCCATCACGCGGACGGTGCGGATGCCGGCGCCGTGGTCGTCGGCCAGTGCTCCGCCGAGGGCCTCGGTGAAGGTCGCGAGCCCGCACCGCGTGGGCGGGAAGGTCGACAGCAGTCCGACGGTGGTGCCGGATCGCCGGTGCGCGAGCGGGAAGGGGGACTCCATGCTGACTCCAGCCGCGGGGAGGCGGAGCCTTCCCGGGGAGGGCGGTCCGCGAACGGGCGAGACGACTGCCGGGCGGCACCCCTCGCGGGATCCGTGTCGGATCCGGTCCACGGCCGGAGGACCGGGCATGAGTAGCGTCACCCTAGTGGGGGTGGATGACGATCCGGGGTCGCCCGCGTCGCGGCTTCGCCCGCCGGCCATCGGGGCGCGGACTTCGGCGGGCGGGGGGCGGCGGTCTCGGCGACCGCCGGCGGGAGCACGGACAGCATGTCGACACGGTCGGCGTCGGCGGTCTCGATGACGGCCGACGGGACGACGGCCGAAGTGACGTCGACGTCGACGCAGTGGCGGAGCAGGAGGCCGGCGTCGCGAGTGGCGTCCTCGCGACCGCGCGCGGCGGAGAGGGCCTACTCGAGGAGGAAGGCGCGCCCGTTGATCAGCAGCGTGTCGCCGTCGGTCGCGGCGAGAACGCCGAACTCGTCGACGGAGCGGGTGGAGTCCCCGGCGGTGTCCGAGGTCGCGGCGACAGCGGGAGTGGCTGCGGCGGCGGTGAGGAGGAGCCCGCAGGCGAGTGCGGTGATCACGGTCGTGCGGTTCATCGGCGTCGTCCTTGGCGTCGTGGTGGACCGCTTCTCGTGGAGGCGGCGGGAACTGGTTCCGAGCCTAGGGCGCTGAGCCCGTCAACGCCCTGGGTCGTTCCTTGGGTTCAGCTATGAAGTACCGTGCAGCCATGCCCTGGGGACGCCTCTACTTCGCCGTGCAGGCCCTCGGCGGCGCGGCCTGGTGGGTCGCCGTGGCGCTCGTCCCCGCGGTGCGGATCGCGACGCTCGGCAGCCTCGATCCCGTCCCTGTCGCGGCACTCGACCTCCCGCTGTTCGTCGGCGCCTCCGCTCTGGCCGCCACGGGCATCCGCTGGGCGGCCGTCACCGCGACGGCCTGGACGCTCCTCGTCGCGGTCGCCCTGGCCGTCTGGGCCACCCTGACGGGGGAGGCGGGCTGGGGCGTCGTCGCGATGCTCGCCGCGGCGGGCGGCTCCGTCGTCGCGGCGTGCCTGCTCCTGCTCGGCCGGGTGCCCACGCGCTGGATCGCCTCCGGTCCCTTCTCCTTCCGGGTCGCGACCGCGGGCCGCCGACCCGGATCGCACCTCGCCGCGACCCTTGGGCAGATCGCGGTGTTCTGGGGAGGCGCGCTGGTCGTCGTCCCGCTGGTGATCGCCGCGCTGGAGTCGCGCTGGGGCGTGGGCCTCGGTGCGGCGCCGCCCGCGGTCGTCGGCGTCGGCGTCCTGCTGCTGGTCGCGGCGAGCGCGCTCGGGATCTGGTCGGGGCTCACGATGTCGCTCCTCGGCGACGGCACGCCGCTGCCGATCGCGATGACCAACCGGCTGGTGATCGCCGGCCCCTACCGCTGGGTCCGCAACCCGATGGCGGTCGCCGGCATCGTGCAGGGAGCGGCGGTCGGGCTGCTGCTCTCGTCGTGGCTGGTCGTGCTGTACGCGCTCCTCGGCGCCGTCGTCTGGAACCAGGCCGTGCGCCCGCTGGAGGAGGCGGACCTCGCCGCCCGCTTCGGAGCCGACTTCGAGCGCTACCGCTCGCGCGTCCGCTGCTGGGTGCCCCGCCGCCCGGAGCCGCTGCCGCGCCGGGGGTAGCCGCTGCCGCGGTGCGCTCGCCGAGGCGTTCCGCTCCCGCCGGGACACCGCCGCCAGGCCGGCGTCTCGCCGACGAGGGCGGTGTCTCGAGGCGCCGGACGCGCCTCTCGCGACGGCGACACGCCTCGCCCGCCGACCCCGTCACTCCGCGGTGCGCCCGCGCCCGACCACCGCGGCGACCAGCCCCGCCGAGACCGCGGCCAGCGCGACCAGCACCCCGCCCACGCCGAGCGTCCCCGCCACGAGCGGAGTCGCGAGCGCCAGCGCGACACCGGGGAGCGCCAGGCGCGCGGGCATCGGCTGGTGCTCGCCGAGCGGCGCGTGCACCGCCCACAGGGTCAGGACGAAGACCGCGACCGGGACCGCGACGGCCGCGCCGATCACCGTGTCGGACGCTTCGAGGTGGCCCGCGGTCGCGGCGACGGCCGCCTCCAGCCCGGATCCCAGCGCCGCGAGGGCCGCGAACGCCGCGAAGTGCGCGTAGCCCCAGCGGTAGGAGAGGCCGCGCCGCCGCTCCAGCAGCTCGCCGGAGGGATGCGAGAACGACAGCCACCACAGCGCGAACACGATCACCAGCCCGCAGGCCGCGACCAGCACGAGCGAGGTGCTGACGCCCGCCTCCGTCACCGCCCGCTGCACGCCCATCACCGCCGCGAGGACGCCCTCGCCGAGCAGGATGATCGTGAACAGCCCGTACCGCTCGGCGACGTGGTGCGGATGCCAGTTCGCGTCGCCCGCCCGCTGCGCCCAGAGGGGCACGGCCAGCTCGCAGGCGACCAGGAGCAGGAAGCTCACCACCCCGACCTCCTCGGGCAGGAGCAGCCGCAGCAGCCAGCCGACCTGCACGATCGAGAAGCCGACGGCGTTGCGCACGGCGGAGGTGCGGTGCTCCGGAGTGGACACGGCGACGCGGATCCACTGGCTCACCAGCGCGAACCGCATGATCGCGTAGCCGATGGTGATCGCCCGGTAGTCGCCCTCCTCGAAGCCGGCCGGCACTCCCGCCGCGAGCACCAGGACGCCGCCCATCTGGGCGAGCGTCAGCAGCCGGTACGGCACGTCGTCGGTGTCGTACCCGGAGGCGAACCAGGTGAAGTTCATCCACGCCCACCAGATCGCGAAGAACACCATGCCGAAGGGGAGGAGCCCCTCGGCGAGGTGCCCCTCCTCGGTCGCGTGGGCGAGCTGCTGGGCGATCTGCGCGATCGCGACGACGAAGGTCAGGTCGACGAGCAGCTCGAGCGGACTCGAGACGCGGTGCGCCTCGTCGATCGCGCGCGGCTGCATCCGCACGCGGAGGGGGTGCGCGGGGGAGGCGGGCATGCGCTCATCCTGCACCCGGAGGGCCGCTGCGCGAGTGCCGCGCCCGCCTCCCGCGACCCTCGGCGCCCGCCCTCGCACCGAGTGTCCAGAAGTCGTCGCACTCGAGCGCGAGTGCGACGACCATCGGACACTCGCGGGCGGCTGGACCTCGCGGGGCCGGGCTCAGTCGGCCGAGGCGAGCACCCGCACGTCCCACGGACCGAGCCGCAGTTCGGTGCCGGCCTCCAGCTCCTCGCCCGAGAGCACGTCCGTCGCGGCAGCCGGCAGCGTGAGGACCGACGGCTCCCACGACCAGTTGTGCACGAAGCGGAGGCGCTCGCCGTGGCGGTTCGTCGCACTCGTCACCGTCTGCGACTCGGAGCCGCGGCGCCAGGGGCCCGCCGCCGGGCCGTCCGGTGCGGTCACGCCCGCCGCCCATCCCATCAGCGCCCGGGCGAGTGCGAGGTCCGGCACCGTCCCCACGTACGTCACCCGTCCGGATCCGTGCTGCCGCGTCGTCACCGCGGGGAAGCGGCCGTAGTGGGGATGCACGTAGCGCACCAGCACCTCGGCGTCGTCCACCTGCAGCCCGTCGGCCCAGAGCGTGGCAGTCGCACCGTCGGCCAGCTCGAAGCCGCTCTCCGCCGTCACCGGCAGCGGAACGGCGAGGTTCGCGAACTCGTCGTAGTGGACGCCGGCCGCTGCGTCGAGGAAGGCGGGCTTGCGCTGCAGCCGGGCGCGCGCCTCCTCGTCCTCGTAGCCGGTGCGGACGCCCACGACGAGGTGGCCGCCGGCCGCGGCGTACGCCTCCAGCCACTGCAGCTGCGCGTCGTCGGCGATCGTGAAGGCCGCGGCGACCAGGACGGGGTTCTCCGCAGCCCAGTCGGCGGGGGAGACGGCGGTGAGCTGCGAGGGGTGGACGATGCGGGACTGGAGGCCCGCGTCGAAGGCGCCGCGGGCGAAGGCGTCCACCGCCGTCTGGAACGAGCGGGTCGACGCGACCGGCGCGGCCCGGGCCGCCCCGGTCCCGCGCGCGGAGTCGCTGAACGCGGGGTACTCCTCCAGAGCCCACTTGCTCTCGTTCGAGAACAGGATCGACACGTCGGAGTCGGGGGTCAGCTCGGTGACGCGGTCGCCGGCGGCGGCGAAGTCGGCTCCCAGCGCGGCGATCTGCTCGTAGACGCGGCCCGGCTCCTGCGAGTGGGGGAGGATCCCGCCCCAGTACGTCTCGGCTCCGTGGTGGAGCGTGTGCCAGTGCCAGTACTCGATCATGGTGGCGCCGCGGGAGACGAGAGCCCAGGCGGCCTGACGCCACTGCCCGTCGAAGCCCGGCTCGTTGGACCACGGCATGCCGATCGCCTGTGCGTCGGTCTCGGTCACCAGGAACGGCGCCTGCTTCGAGCCGTACATCCGGTCCGCCGTCGCGTAGAGCGACCACGTGCCGGACGTCGTCCAGTGCTGGTCGAACGGGCGCGCGTCCGGGAGCTCGAGCCCGTCCTGCATCCGGTAGTAGGGATTGCCGGCGGTCACGTCGAGCCGGCGCACGATCTCCTCGTCCTGCGCTGTCCTCCGCTCGTACGAGATGCATGTGGTGACGAACTGGTCGTCGCGGGCGATCCCGCGAACGATCTCGGCCTGCCAGCCGATGAACCCGGTGGTGAGGGAGGCCTGGAACCGCCGCCAGGCGAGGTCGTACTGCGGCTGCAGGTTCGCGTCCGGCGTCCACAGGTCGGACCACGTCGACAGCCGGTGCGACCAGTAGGTCAGCCCCCACTCGTCGTTGATCGCCTCGACGGTCCCGTACCGCGCGCGGAGATGGTCGATGAAGCGCTCGAACACCTGCCGGTTGAAGAAGATCTCGTTGCCCGGCTCGTTGTCGACCTGGAAGCCGATGACCGCCGGGTGCGCGGCGTAGCGCTCCACGATCCTCCGGATGACGCGCTCGGCGTGGAAGAGGAACGCGGGATGGGAGTAGTCGATCTCCTGCCGTGCGCCCCAGCCCGTCCGACGGCCGGTGGTGCGCTCGACATTGATCTCGGGGTACTGCCGGGCGAGCCACATCGGGACGGCGTACGTCGGAGTCCCGAGGACCACCGCGATCCCGTGCTCGTGCGCGCCGTCGAGCACCGGCTGCAGCCAGTCGAGGTCGAAGCGCCCGTTCTCGGGCTCCCACGTCGACCAGACCGACTCGCCGACGCGGATGACGGTGAAGCCCGCGTCCTTCATCAGACGGAGGTCCTCGGCCAGATCGCGGATGCCCAGCCGGGACGTGGGCTGGTACTCGTGGTAGTAGGCCGCGCCGAAGAGGATGCGGTCGGTCAGGTGCTGCATTATCGCCTTTCAGGAGGGAGATCGGAGGAGGGCTTCAGCCCTTGACGGCGCCCGCGGTCAGGCCGTCGAGCAGCTGCCGGCGCAGGAGGAAGAAGACCAGGATGGTCGGCACCGACGCGAGCACTGCGCCGGCGAGCACCAGGTCGTAGGAGCGGTTCTCGGACGCGAACAGGATGTTCAGTCCGAGCGGGATCGTGTACTGCGACGAGTCCGAGAGCAGCACGAGCGGCCAGAGGAAGCTGTTGTAGCTCTGCAGGAAGCCCCAGACGCCCAGGGCTCCGAGAGAGGGGCGCAGGAGCGGGAGCACGACCCTCCAGAACGTGCCGAATTCGCTGTTGCCGTCGATCCGGGCCGCTTCGATGATCTCGTCCGGGATCGACTGCACGATGAACTGCTGCATCATGAAGATCCCGAACGCGGGTGCGACCCACGGCACGATCAGAGCGAACCAGGGGTTCGAGAGCCCGGCCTTCACCACCAGGATGAACAGCGGCACGAGGATCACCACGAACGGCACCGACAGCGACGAGAACATCACGGTGAACAGCACCTTCTTGCCGCGGAAGGCGAACTTGGCGAAGCCGTAGCCCGCCATCGCGCAGACGAAGACCGAGACGGTCGTCGCGACCAGCGACGTGCCGACGCTCATCCCGAACCACGCCCAGAACGGCTGGGTGGTCAGCAGATTCGCGTAGTTGTCGGTCGTCGCCGGGTCCGGCACGAGCGACGGAGGCGTCGAGAAGATGTCCCCGCGGTTCTTGAAGGAGCCGCTCAGCGCCCACAGCAGCGGCAGCACGAACACGAGCAGCAGCGCCGAGAGCGTGACGTAGAGCAGGCCGCGGCGGGCGCGCGCTCCGGTCGAGGCGCGACGCTGCCTCGGGAGGCGGCGGCGGGCCGGAGCGTCGGCGGTGACGATTCCCGTGGTGGCGGTCATGAGGTTCTCCCGATGGCGAGGGCGCGGTTGAGGATCTGGCTGACGGCGAAGACGAGCACGAAGAGCACGACTCCGGCCGCCGCCGCGTAGCCGAACTGCTGGCGCTCGAACGCGGCACGGTAGATGAACATCGAGACCGAGAGGGTCGCCTCTCCCGGCCCGCCGCGGGTGAGCAGGTACGGCTCGTCGAACAGCTGGGCGGCGCTGATGAAGGAGGTGACCACCACGAAGGCGGTGACCGGGCGGATGGCGGGCAGGGTGACGGTGCGGAACTTCGCGAGGACCCCGGCGCCGTCGAGCTCGGCCGCCTCGTAGAGCTCCTTCGGCACTGCCTGGAGGGCGGCGAGGAAGAAGATCGTGAGGTAGCCGACGGTGCGCCAGAGCAGCACGAAGCCGATGGCGACCTTCGCCAGGGTCGGATCCCCGAGCCAGTCGATGTCCCCGAGCCCGAAGAGAGCCTGGAGCACCGAGTTCAGCAGCCCGTAGCTGCGGTCGAAGATCAGGCTGTAGATCAGGGCGATCACGATCGGCGAGAGCACCATCGGGATGAAGAAGGTGAGCCGGAACAGGTCGCGCGCCTTCAGCCCCTGGGCGTTCAGCCCCTGCGCGATCATCAGTGAGCAGGGGACGATCACGAACACCGCGATGAGCGTGTAGATCAGCGTGTTGACCAGGGCGACGCCGAAGCTGGTGTCGCCGAGCAGGTTCCCGTAGTTGCGCAGGCCCACGAACTCCGGCGAGCCGAGGCCCACCCACTCCGTGAGGCTGAGGTAGATCGCGGCGAGGACCGGGACGATCATGAACAGCGCGTAGAGCACGTAGAACGGCGCGATGAAGAAGTAGGGCGCGGAGCCCCCGGAGGTGCTCAGGCGCTTGCGCCGTGAGGCGCGGGCCGCGAGCGGGGAGCCGCCGCGGCCGTCCTGCGCCGAGGCGGGGGTCCCGGCCGTGGTGAGTGTCGACATCGTCGCTCCTTAGCTGCGGGCCTGGCCGCGGAAGTCCTCGGCGGTCGCGCGGAGCGCCTGCGCCGGGGAGAGGGTGCCCTTGTAGGCCTGGAGGAGGTATCCGGAGAGGACGGTCGTCAGGATCTGCTGGTTCTGGCTCTGGAAGAGCGACGGGACCTCGTCGATGATGTCCCCGTACACGTCGAACAGCGCCTGGCCGCCGAAGTAGTCGTCGGTGATCGTCGCCAGCTCCGGGTCCTCGTACACCGAGCGCAGCGTCGGCAGGTAGCCGAGGTCGCGGTACCGCTTCACCTGCTGGGACGGGTCGAGGTAGGCGGCGAGGATCAGCTCCACGGCGGCGTCGCTGTTCGCCTTGCCAGTGGTCGCCGCGAAGCCGGTGCCGCCTCCGACGGCGGTGCGGCCGCCTCCGCCCGCGAATCGGGGCAGGGCCTTCACCCGCCAGAGCCCGGACTGCTCGGGCACGTTCGGCTTGATGCCGTAGCTCGAGTACCAGGTGGGCATGTCCACGCCGAGGATCGAGCCGTTCTTGAGGCCGCTCTGCATGCTCGGGCCGTAGTAGTCGGCCACGGTGGTGAAGAACCCGGAGGCGAGGCCGTCGGCGGCGAACCGCAGGGCCTCCTCCGCCTCCGGGGTCTCGAGGTCGAGGTTCCCGTCGCGGTCGAAGAGCTGCCCGCCGCGCTGCATGAGCAGGAGCTGGTAGCCCTGCACGACCTGGGGGAGGTCGCTTCCGACCGAGAGCGCCCCGAACGAGACCCCCTCGCGGGCGCTGATCCCACCGCCGACCCGGGCGAACTCCTCCCAGGTCTCGATCTCCACCGGCACTCCGAGCCGCGCGAACTCGTCCTCGCGGTAGTAGTAGACGGCCAGCGGAGTGTCGGAGTCCAGCGCGTAGAGCGCGCCGTCCTTGCTGAACGCGTCCACCCGCGCGGTGATGAGGTCGTCGCGGTAGGGCGCGGTCGCCTCGGTGAGGTCGACGAGCAGTTCGGGCGCGATCGAGCCCCGGAGCGTCCGTGCGAAGTTGGCGACCTCGATGCCGACCACATCGGGCGTGCCCGTCCCGGCGACCGCCTGGGCGATCAGCTTCGTGACGATGTCGGTCGCGCCGATCTTGGTGACGTCGAGGGAGTAGGAGAAGGCGGACCTCTCGTCGGCGAGCGCGAGCGCCTCCGTGAAGAAGGAGACGTAGCCGTC
This sequence comes from Rathayibacter sp. AY2B9, assembly GCF_002931595.1. Taxonomy (NCBI): domain Bacteria; kingdom Bacillati; phylum Actinomycetota; class Actinomycetes; order Micrococcales; family Microbacteriaceae; genus Rathayibacter; species Rathayibacter sp. AY2B9. The sequence goes on along the minus strand of NZ_PSUB01000004.1, from coordinate 202,176 downwards.
GTCGTGGGTCCAGAAGGAGAGGTCGACGGCGCCGGACTCGACGGCCGCCTGCCCGCCCGGAGTCGAGCACGCGGCGAGCAGGGAGGCGAGGGCGGCCGAGCCGCCGGCTGCGGCACCGAGGCGCAGCAGGCCGCGGCGTGAGAGCGCGGGTGGGAGTGAGTGCATGGAGGTGCTCCTCGGAGGAGGGGACGGGTGAGGGCCGGCGGGCGTGCCGGAGGAACCGGCAGGCGCGCTGGAGGAACCGCGCGGCGGCGGTGGTGAGGCGGGGCGGAGAGCGGGGTGGCGGAGCTAGCGGACGGGGGAGGGAGGCACAGGCCGCAGGCCGGCGCGCTCGGGATTGGCCGGACCGGTGGAGGAGCGGACGATCAGCTGGGCGGGGACGGAGCGGTGGCGGTCGGCGGGAGCGTGGCCCTCGAGCGTCCGGATCATGCGGTGCATGGCGATCCGGGTGACCTCCGCGAAGTCCTGCTTCACGGTGGTGAGCGGCCGGTGCAGGAACTCCGAGAGCGGGTCGTCGTCGAAGCCGACGACGCTGAGGTCCTCGGGGACGCGGAGACCGGCGGCCTCGGCGGCGTGCATCGCTCCGACGGCCATCTGATCGTTGGCCGCGAAGACGGCGGTCACGTCCGGGCGGTGCAGGATCGACGCCATCGCCTCGGCGCCCGAGCGCGGGCTCCAGTCGCCGTGAAGGACGGGCGGCTCCGCGGCGTCGGCGTCGGCCAGAGCGGCGCGCCAGCCCTCGATGCGGCGTCGGGTCGCCGACCAGGTGCTCGCGCCGGCGATGTGCCAGACCGTCTCGTGCCCGAGAGCGAGCAGGTGCTCGGTGGCGCTGCGGGCGGCTCCTGCCTCGTCGGTGCCGACCACCAGCTCCTCGGGGCGGTGCTCCTCGCTCGGGTGGTCGAAGCTGAGGACGGTGACGCCGTCCGGGATGCTCAGGCGCGGGTGGCCGAAGTCGACGGGCTCCGAGAGGATGATGCCGTCGACGCCCTGGTCGACGAGCGTGTCGACCGCCTCCTGCAGCTCGCGGCCGCTGTTCTCGACGGTGCGGACGACGCTGAGGAAGTAGCCGGCCGCGCGGGAGGCGTGCTCGACTCCGTCGAGGATCGCGGAGGGGCCGTAGAGAGAGGTGCCCATCGTCACCATCCCGATCCTCCGGGTGCGCTGCGTGACCAGCGTCCGGGCGGCGGCGTTGGGGCGGAAGCCGAGCTCGCGGATGGCGGCGGTGACGCGCTCGGCGATGGCGGGGGAGACGTGCGCCTCCGCGTTGACGACGCGGGAGACGGACTTCTGGCTGACTCCGGCGAGGCGGGCGACGTCGGACATCGAGACGCGGCGGGAGGCGCCCTGGGGCTGTGCATCCATGGACGGCTCCTTCGCTCGTCGCGCTGCTGCGCGGGTGACAGCGCAGTCAATCGCGCCGCGCGACGAGTACACCACGCTCTGACTGCGCAGTCAACACCGTGAGCACGCAGAAGTCGCCGTACTCGCCCTCGAGTGCGGCCACGTCTGCGTTCTCGCGCGCCCGGGGGCGTCCGGCGGCCCTTTGCGCGCCCGGGGGAGGCGGCCGCCGGCCGTGCCGACGGGCCGCGCCCCGCGCCGGCCCCCGCAGGACCCCCGCCTACGATGGGTCGGGATGTCCCCCGAATCCGCGCTCGCCGCCACGACCCGCGCGTCCCCGGGCGCCCGGCGGTCGCGGCGCGGGCCGCTCCTCGGGCTCGCCCTGGTCGCCGTCCTCGTGGCGACGCGCCTGCTCGCCCCGGACGCGGCGGGCGACGCCCTCTCGGACGCGGTGCGCGACTTCCTCACCCTCTCGATCAGCGTCGTCATCGAGTCCCTGCCGTTCGTGTTCCTCGGCATCGTCCTCTCGATCGCGGTGCAGCTGTGGGTGCCCGAGGCCGTGCTGCTGAGGATCCTGCCGAAGCGGGCGCTCCCGCGGCGCCTCGTGATCTCGCTGCTCGGCGTGCTCCTCCCGGTCTGCGAGTGCGGCAACGTGCCGCTCGCCCGCGGGCTGATCGTCAAGGGCCTCTCGGTGTCGGAGTCGATGACGTTCCTCCTGGCCGCGCCGATCGTGAATCCGATCACCATCGTCACGACCTACCAGGCCTTCGGCTGGGCCGACGGGATCCTCGTCTGGCGCATCGTCGGCGGCTTCGCGATCGCGAATCTCGTCGGCTGGATCTTCAGCCGCCACTCCGAGCCGATGAGCCTGCTCACCGACCGCTTCCGCGCTGCCTGCGAGGCGGGCGAGCGGCCCTCCCGCTCCCTCCGCGACCGCTCCCGGCGCAGCGTGCTGCTGTTCGCCGAGGAGACCGGGGCGATGATGCCGGCGCTGTTCGTCGGCGCCGCCATCGCGGGGCTGATCCAGGTCGGCGTCTCGCGCGACGTGCTGACCACGCTCGGCGGCGACCCTCTCTGGTCGGTGCTGGCGCTGATGGTGCTCGCCTTCGTCATCTCGATCTGCTCGAACGTCGACGCGTTCTTCGTGCTCTCGTTCGGCTCCACGTTCCTGCCGGGAGGCATCATCGCGTTCCTCGTCTTCGGCCCGATGATCGACGTCAAGATGCTCGCGCTGCTGCGCACCACGTTCTCGGCCGCGACGCTGGTGCGCGTCACCGTGCTGGTCGCCCTCGCCGCCGCCGCGCTGGGACTGGCGGTGAACTATGCGCTCTGAGCGCCTCCTCGCCCGCTGGAAGGGCGTCGTCCTCAGCCTGATCGGCGTCGTCTCGACCCTGTGGCTCGCGGCGACCGGCCGGCTCGGCCTCTACATCCACCCCCGCTACTTCGAGTTCTCGGTGGTGCTCGCGGTGATCGCCGGAGTGCTGCTGATCGCGGCGTTCGCGGTCGTGCCGGGCGCCGAGGAGGACGAGCACGAGCACGAGGACGACGTCGAGCACCTCCACGCCCACAAACCCGCCCGCCCCTGGCGCCGGGTGGTCGCGGTCGCGGCCGGAGTCGCGGTGATCGCCTCCGCCGCCGTCGCCCTGCTCGTGCTCCCGCCGGCCGCCCTCACCGCCTCGACCGCGACGCAGCGCGAGGTCAACACGAGCGCCGTCGACGCCTCCGTGACCGCCGCGGCGCCCACCGGCGACACGGCGTCCTTCAGCGTGCGCGACTGGGCGACCCTGCTGCGCCAGGGCGCGAGCGAGCAGTTCCTCGCCGGCCGCACGGCCACGGTGAGCGGATTCGTGACCCCCGACGCCTCCGACCCCGAGAACGTCTTCTACATCGCCCGCTTCGTCGTCACCTGCTGTGCGGTGGACGCGCAGCCGGTGGGCGTGCCGGTCTACCAGGCCGGCTGGGCCGACACCTGGTCGGAGGGGCAGTGGCTGGAGGCGAGCGGCGGCTTCGGCGCGAACCCGAGCGTCACCAGCGCCGAGGCGGTCGTGCTGGAGCCGGAGGCGCTCACTCCGATCGACGAGCCGGCGATGCCGTATGTCTACTGAGCGCGGCGCGAATCCTGAGCCCGGCGCGCCTCCCGAGCGCGGCACGTCGGCGCAGAGCGGGCGACGGGACGATGGCGGAGCTCCCGGCCTCGACTCCGCAAGCGCCTCCCGCTTCCCCCGCCTGTTCTGGGCGGTCGTCGCGGTGCTCGTCCTCGCGGTCGGAGGCCTGACCGCCGCCACCGTCGCGAAGGGGCCCCGGGTCGCCTCCCTCGAGGTCAGCACCGACGGCGTGGTCGAGCGCGACGGCTCCCGAGCCCGCCTGCACCTCGACCAGGCGCTCGAGCCCGACGCGCTCGACCGCGTCCGCGTCGCTCCGGACGCCCCGCACACCGCCGAGCTCGACGGCGGCGTGCTCACCGTCACGTTCACCGACACCCTCCGCTACGCCACCCGCTACGAGATCGGGATCGACGACGCCCGCAGCGCCGCGACCGGCTCGGCCGCCGACGTCTCCGCCTCCTTCACCACGAAGGACCCCGACCTCTTCACCCTCGATCGCACCGCCGACGACCCCTCGCAGCCCGACGCCGTCCGCGTCCGCCCGCTCTCCGGAGGCGACGCCCGGGTCCTCGTCACGGCCGACCGGATCCAGGACTACGCCGTCGTCGGCCCGGTGCTGGTCGTCGTGACCATCGAGCCGGACGACACGAACCTCCTCCGCACGGTCACGCTCGACACCGGCTCCGAGGGCGTCATTCCGCTCCCCGGCCCCGGGACCGTGCGCGAGCTGCACTCCTCGCCCGAGAAGGGCGTGCTCGGCTGGACCTTCACCGGGCAGGCGCCGTCGGGCCCGCTCGACCGCGCCCTCTACTCCTACGACCTCACCGACCAGAAGGCCGAGGCGGTCCCCGTGCTCGGGATCGACGGCGGGCCGCTGCGGGCGCGCGACTGGATGTTCGTGCCCGGCACCACCTCGGTCGTCACCCACTCGCTCGACGACACTGTGCTCCTGCTCGACCTGCTGACGCCCGGGTCGATCAGCCCGCTCGGGCAGCACGCGGAGCTGCGCGGATTCGTGCCCGGCGCGAACCGGCTCGTGGTCGCCGATCCGGAGTCGGGCTCGCTGATCGACCTGGCCGACGGCTCGGTCGAGACGCTCGCCCTCCCGCCGGCGGACGTGAGCGCGACCGCGTCGCCCGTGCAGATCCTGCTCCTCGACTCCGGGAGCTACGTCGAGCTCGAGGCCGAGTACGCGCCGGAGACGGGGGCGACCCAGTACTCCGTCGTCCGCGTCGACGCGTCCGGCACCGCGGAGGTGTTCCGCACTTCGCCGACAGGCCGCATCCGCGGCGTCTGCCTCTCGCCGAACGGGCAGTACCTCGCCGTCGAGACCGTCTCGGTCGAGGGCCGGCCGGACGACTACCCGGGCGAGCCGGGCTTCAGCGCGACCTCGACCGTGCTCGTCGACCTCGGCACCGGCGACACCGCGCGCAGCGTCAACGGGCGCTCGCGCGACTGGTGCGCGTAGGGGGCCGGCCTGACGACCGGCTCGTCCACCTGACTGATTGCTGGCGGCCCGGAAGTAGAGATTCGGAATTCTGTCGGTCTGTTAATACAGGACTTTGAGGCTATTGCCTGCAGTCTCCGTTTCGCACATCCAAGGCCGCGATGCGGCCCAGTCTCCGAGTTGCCCGGTTCAGGATTCATCCCTCGACGTAGCGTTCGCAATCGCCCGAACCGTGCAGATCTGCCGGATCGGCACAGTGCAGGAGTGACCAGCTGGCGCCCACGCCCGTGGGCTCTTCAAGACCGTTGTGGCGATCGAACGCCGTCGTCGTGTACACGTCGACGCCGTCGATCGAGCCTCCGACGAACGCGAATGAGACAATTGGGTCGCCGTCGGTGGTCGGTGTGCTCCACGCCAGTTCCGCCTCGTCTCCCGCAATCGCGGCGGTCGCGAGGCATGCTCGAGCCGTGCTGGGCAGGTCACTTCCTTGTTCAAGAACGTATTCGCCGCAGCTCGAACCGGCGTCGCTACCGGCGACGACGCCGCCAGCCTCAGGGAGGCTCCGAGCGGCGACGATCGGATCGCCATTCGGCGCTTTCGACGCAGGTTCAGGTGCAACCGCCGAACAACCGCCGGCAACAGTGAGCACCGCGATCGCGATCGCAGCTGCCGTAAGGCGGTTCATCCGCCCACCGTAGCCGCCAGCGCCGCCTGCCAGCCAAGTAATCAAGCGGGAGGGCCGGCGCTGCCCGCCCGTGAGGGGCGACCCCCTCACGCTCCCCGGTGTCCCGTTCCGGGGCGCGAGCTGCACTCGCGCAGCGGCGACGGAGCACCGCCGATGGGAGGCCGCGATGCGGCCCGTTCCACCCGTTTTCTTCACCTCTCCGCGGTTTCAACCTATTTCGCTCCACCGGCTCCGTGCCACCGATAGCGGACGCGCCCTGCGGGCTTATTTCGCCCGCTATCGGCGTCACTGCGCCGCCTCCACTCGAACGGTTTTCCCCGCCGGAGAGGCAAAGAAAAACGATCAGCCAGAGGGAGCACCCACACCACGCAGAGCATCACCGACTTGCAGACCACCGCGAAGAACTACCTCACGCTCGCGAACACCTGCGCGGTCGACGTCCGCGTCGTGGGCACCGATCCCAAGACGATGCCCACGGTGCACGTCACCCGCCGCAAGTCCGGGGACTGGGAGGCGTGGCACTCCGACCAGCTGCACGGCATCACCAGCGGCTCGTTCCGCCACTGCGTCGCCCACGCCCGCCGCACAGCGATCCGCCGCGTCACCCCGTTCCTGAGCCGCTGAGAGGACCACACCATGACCCGCATCGACACCGGCCGCGCGAGCGCCGACCAGCTCGCCCTCATCCTCGCGACCAGCCGCGACGAGGACCCGGAGAACGCCACCGCGACCGACGCGGAGATCCTCACGCACACCCGCAACACGCTCGGACTGCCAGGGGAGTGCGGACCCGGCGGGATGCCCGTCCACGACGACGGCACCGCCGAGGTCGCCGCGCTGATCGCGTTCCTGACGCCCGCCGAGTAGCGCGGGGGAGGGGCCGGCCTTCTGGCCGGCCACGAGGGGCGATCCCCTCGCGCTCCCCGGTGTTCCGCCGGAGGCGGGGCGCGAGCTCCGCACGCGCAGCGGTGACGGAGCACCGCCGGCGGGAGCCGCTACGCGGCAGGTCCTTTGCTCGCCTGGTTGCTGGCCTGGCTCATGCTCGGCATTGCGTTCCTCGTGGGACACGCGGTCATGCGTGGTCATCGGTCGCGAGGAAGTCAGGCCTCCGGCGCCCAGATGTCGGCTACGCCGGCCTGCAGGCGCATCTCGCCGAGTTTCAGTTGCTTGCGAAGACGAAGCCGGGTGTAGGGAACCAGGACCACCAGCGCGATGCCCTCCCGATGTTCCGACTCGACTCGGATGGCATCACCGCTCCCGCTGATCGTGACCACGCTGACGTACGCGACCGCCCGTAACGACTGCCGGTTCTCTCTGCTCGCACGCCGGAGCTCGTCGAGGTCCGCCTGGGACGAGTTGTTCCCGCGACCCGGCTCCGGCTCCACCATGCTCAGAACGCTGCGCCCGTCGGTGTCGATCGAGGCGGAGAACGGGCCGAGCTCGCCGCGCTTTCCGAGAGCCTCAACGGCGCGAGTCATCGTCAGATCGAGAAGGCCGTCGAGATCCTCTTGCGCTTCGGCTGACGCCGTCTCACGCCACATCATCATCTGCACACAGTGCCACAGGCCGCAGTCTCGCGCTGGACGGAACCGCGGTCGCGTAGACGGCGAAGGCCACACTCGTCTCCCCGGTCGGGGGCGCGAGCTGCGCTCGCGCAGCGGTGACGGAGCACCGCCGGCGGGAGCCGCTGCGCGGCGCGTTTCTAGGTTTTCTTCACCTCTCCGCGGTTTCAACCTATCTCGCTCCGCCGGCTGCGTGCCGTCTCTCTCGGACGCGGTCGCACGCTCCCTTGTTTCGCCCGAGAGAGCCGTCACTCCGCCGACTCCACTCAATTGGTTTTCACTCGCCGGAGAGGCAAAGAAAAACGATCAGGAAGACGACAAAAGCCCCGTAGTTGGTCTAGAACCACGGGACTTGTCGCCTCAATGGTCGCACACCGATTGAGGAGAAACCATCGTGACTATCACTACCGGAACCGGGACCGTTCAGCACATCGACCCGACCGCCCTCGTGATCGAGGCGAACGTGCGCACCAGCGCCCCGCTGACGAGGGACTTCATCGCGTCGATCCGCGAGAACGGCGTCATCACCCCGGTCCTCGCCCGTCGCGACGAGCACGGCAACGTCATCGTCCGCGCTGGACAGCGCCGCACCCTGGCCGCCCGCGAGGCCGGGGTCGCCACCATTCCGGTCTACGTCGTGGAGGGCGACGAGACGACCGCGGATCGGATCGTTCAGCAGATCATCGAGAACGACCAGCGCGCCGATCTGAGCGTCGCGGACCGGACCGCCGCGTGGGCGCAGCTCGCGTTCGAGGGCGTGTCCGCCGCAGCGATCGCCAAGCGCACCGGCACCAAGACCGACGCGGTGAAGAAGGGGCTTGCGGTCGCGGAGTCCGCGACCGTCACGTCCGTTCTGCACGAGCACGAGCTGACCCTGGACCAGGCGGCGGTGCTGTTGGAGTTCGAGGACGACGCCGACGCCCGCGCGAACCTGATCGAGGTCGCCACCCACGACCCGGCCCAGTTCGAGCACACCGCGCAGACCCTCCGCGACGAGGCCGCGCACCAGGCGCTCCTCGCGGCGACCGCCGCCGAGTACACCGGCAACGGCTTCCAGATCCTCACCCGCTCCGACGCCTACGGCGACCAGGCGACGTGGACGCCGGTGCGGCAGCTGCGCGGCGAGGACGGGAAGAGCGTCACCCCGGAGCAGGTCGCGGCCGTTCCCGGCCGCGGAGTGCTCATCGACACCAGCTGGCGCGGCGAGGTCGAGGTCACGCTCCTCGTCCAGGACCCCACCGCCGCCGGATTCACCTACGCCTACGGAGCCCCCGAGCAGCCGCAGACCGAGGAGGAGGCCGAGGAGGAGCGCGCCGAGAAGTCCGCGGAGCGCAAAGTGCTCATCGCCAACAACAAGGCGTGGAACGCGGCCGAGAAGGTGCGCCGCGAGTGGATCGCGACGTTCCTCGCTCGCAAGACCCTCCCGAAGGACGCGGATCGCGTCATCGCTCTCGGCCTCACCGCTCACCGGTTCGCGGTGGCCTCCGGGATGACGGGCGGCAGCGACCTCGCTCACGCGCTGCTGCGCATCGAGCGCCCCTCCGGCTACCGCGCCGACGCCCTCGCGGCGCTGGTCGAGGGGAACCCCGCGAAGGCCCGCCTGGTCGCGCTGGCCGTCGTACTCGGAGGCCAGGAGGCGCACACGAGCAAGGAGTCCTGGCGCCGCGGCGACGAGCGCACGGCCGAGCACTTCCGCCAGCTCGCGGCCTGGGGTTACGCGCTCTCCCCGGTCGAGCAGGTCGTCACCGGCGACACCACCCCCGCCGACGCCGCAGGGCTCAGCTAGCCCCTCCGGCGGGGACCGGCTCGCGCCGGTCCCCGCCCCTCCTCCTCTTCTCCCACTGCTGCACAGGAAGGCCCGACCATGACCACCACGACCACCGCACCCCGCCCCGCCCACCGCTTCGACCCCTACCAGGACGACCCGACGCTGCGCGCCGCCGAGGTCGCCGTCGACGCCGCGGCCGCGTCCGGCGACGCCGACGCGACCGCCGCCGCAGCGCGAGCGCTGATCGTCGCCGCGGCCGCCTACGGCTGGCCCACCGCGACCGCCCTCGTCTTCACATACGAGACGACCGGACCCATCGCCCACGTCTGGGGACTGTGGAAAGTCCTCGACGCCGACCGCCAGGTCCTCCGCGAATGGGACGAAGAGCCCGGCGACATGACGGACGAGTCCGAGGAGGAACTGATCGCCCTCGACCTCATCAGCAACCGCCGCGCGACCCTCGACTACACCGACTTCGGAAAGCCCATCGGCTCCACGACCCTGATCCTCCACACGCTCACCCTCTGAGCGCGCGCCGCGGGCCGACCCGAAACGCGCCGGCCCGCACGAGGGGGAGAGCCCCCTCGACCCCCCGGTCACGCGCGTGGAACGGCCACGCGCGCTCGAGCGGTAGTCAGCGGCGAGGACGCGGCTTGTACTTCTTCCCCGCCCGGATGTTCCGGTTCTCGATCACACCGACCACCGCCAGGCCGGCGGCCACGGCGACGATCAGCACCCACCCGAGCACGTTGAACCACTCACCGGTGAACGCCGCGTACGTCTGCTCGCCGGCGATCGCGAAGAGCATGAACGACAGCCCGAACCACACCATCCCGTTGCTGATCAGCGCAGCACGCGCGAGCTTGGTCCGAGGCTTCGACATGCGCCCACCCTCCCACCGGACCCTGGACGTGTCCACGGGGCCAGGAACGGCCTACGGGCCCTCACAGCGTTGATCGAACAGCGACCACCCGCGCTTCAAGATGCGGTACGAAGCCAGGAACGGTTGCGCGACAAACTCTGGCACCCCTCCTGCTTTGCCCTCGCCAACCCCCGTTCGTCGGTCCGCCGGCCCGAAGGTCGATCGCTGAAAGAGCGACCAACCCAGAACGTGAGCATCAGCGCTCATCTCGCGCCACAGCCGGCGAACGGCATCACGTGAGGCCGGGTCCGCGAAGGCATAATCGGCTGCGACACCAATCACCTTCGTCACGTCGAGTTCGGCCTTCGTGCTTCTCAACGATGCGACATCGTTCGTACGCTCACTCAGCCACAACCGTTGCCCTTGCAGACGAGCGCGCTCCTCATCTGCAATGTCGGTGCCGACGAGGAAGTTGTAGTAGATGCGCATCTGCTTGTGCATCTCTGCGTTGACGGTCAGACCGCGTTCGCGGCGCACGGACCGTTCGTCGGATGCCAGAATCCAGACCGCTTGACACGCGCCGACCAGGGCCCCGCGCAGCACGGTGAAATGCGCGGACGGATACAGCGATCCCGCGTTCAGGGCATCCAGCGCGAGGCGAAGGTGCTCACCTGAGGACGCGAGCGACGTCCGCACGGTCTGGCTGATCGGTGCCCGCGGAAAAATCTCGTCGTCCGTCGCGAGCTCGCTGCCGCGCTCAGGCTCCTCTACGCGCTGGACTCTGAGCCGCCACCGATCGAGATCCTCGGCGGTCTCGACCATTCGGGCGAGAGCTAGCCGCTCAGAGTCCGTCAACGCCATGACCCACCCTGTAGCAACGGGTAAAAACCCACGATCGAAAGTCCCATCGACGTTTCAAGGGTCGGGTCGAGTGGATGCTGCCCGTTCTTGCGGGAACTGCTTGTATCGCGGGACACCTCGTAGGGGAGCGCGACGCGTGTGCTCTCCATTCGAAGGCCGGTGCCGGTGCCTGGCGATGCCTGCCGTTCGCGGCGCTGCGGCGTCACTGTCCCGTACTGGAGGGCGAGACCCGGGCAGCTGCGAGGTTTCGAACGCCAGGATCACCGACGCCCAAGATCAGAATGCTCTCGATACTGCCGATCGTTTCGGGATCCGTGATCTGCAGTTCCTGGTCGGCGTCCGCTGTCAGTGACCCGACCTCGCTTCCGACGTCCGAAGGGAACCTCAGCTCGCCGTCGTTGTCCTCGAGCGGAGCGCTCGTGAAAAGGACCCGCGGTTCCACTGCTCCGGTCAGGCTCAGTCCGCTGAAGGACAGCCACACCGTCCCGTCCTCTCGCTCCTCGATCAGCAGATCGCCGGTCGCATCGTCGGACACGCTCTCGAGTGACGTGCGGATTGGCAGCTGCTCCAGAAGCGACTGGGCGGCGGGAGAGTCCGTCGCGTCAGAACCGTCCGTGGGAGTGCTCGTAGGAAGGCTGGGAGCGGCGGACGTCGCCGAGGGGCTGGCGACGGCGGTTCCATCGAGGGGTGCCGTGCACCCGGCCAGGGCCAGAACGAGCCCGGTCGCAGCGGCCACGGCCGAGAGTCGACCGATCGCGTTCGTGTCTGTCATGGTTTGTGCTGCTCCGTCCGTCGAACTGTCGCTCAGCCTACGCAGGGCGCGATTCTCAGCACCCTGCCGAGGGGTCGCTTCGGGACCAGTGGTGTAAACGCCTCCCCGATCGGATCGTCGTTCGAGCAACGACCGGGCGTCAGTCGCGCTCCGCCTCTGCCCCTCCTGGCATCGTGAGCCAGAGGATGAGGGTGAAGAGGAGGCCGAGGATGCCGCTGACGAGCAGCGCAGCGACGGCGAAGGCGGAAGCGCCGAACGAGCCCTGAGCATCGTTGCTCATATCCACGGGCATGAACCAGTAGATGACGGCTCCGCCGACGAACAGCAGGCTGACGACGAGGGCGCCGATGCAGGTGTCTCGCCGCACCTTTTCTTCGGACCCGTCGCCTGAGAGATTGACGAGCCAGAGGATCCCGATCACGGCGGGAGCGCCGGCGAGGAACGCTAGAAACACGGGTTCTCCTAGTTGGTAACGGGTCGCGACGGTATTTGCACTCGGGGCAGGCGCTGCATGAGGTGGTCGACGGTACGACGGGTGTCTATGCGCGCAGATCCCGTTCGAAGGCGAGGCGGAGCCGGCGCTCGTATTCGTCCTGCTCCATCGGCACCACCGCGGCGAGCAACTCCTCCAGTCGCTCCTGGTCCGCGCCTGCCACGGAGACCACGGCGTTGTCGATGAGTCGGGCGAGCATCGGGGAGCCGTCCACCTCGAGCACCCAGACGCCGTCGTCCCGACGGTCGCAGGTGTTCCCCGCTGTCCCCGCCAGCTCGGGATTCGTGTACAGGCTGCAGACCTGGCTCTCGAGCGAGAACTCCGGGTTGAAGCGGCTCGTGAGGATCGTGATGTCGCCCGGGTCGGAAAGGTAGTCGGTGTCCTGTCGCGCGAGAAGATCCTCCGACGCCCGGATGGAGGACTCGTACTGCCCGATGACGACGGCCGTCGTCGTGAGCCGATCGGACTCGAACGGCACGACGGACGAATCGAGCCGCGCTTCGTACTCCGCCTCCTGTGAAGCGCGCGCGGCAGCGGACCGCCCGAGCACCGTCTGCACCACGGGCGATGCCACTGTCGCGAGGAGGGCTACGGTCGCCACGGCTCCAACGATTCGGGCGCGACCCGGATGGACGACGAGCGACCCGAATGCCGCCACGGCGCCGAGCAGCAGCGGAAGGGTGGCGAGGAGGGGAGCCGGGAGCGGCGGGGCATCGGTCACGAGCGGTGTGACCACGGCGGCGAGTGTCGCAAGAGTCAGCAGCGCACCGAGCACGAGATTTGCGCCGGCATGCAGGCGACCCGTGACGGCCCGAGACACGATCAGCAGGAGCGCAGTGGCGATGAGCGGCAGGAGGACGAACGCGGCCAGACCGGCGTATCCGGCGTACAGCAACGGCACGGCGAGGAGCGATCCGGCGAAGGCGACGGCGCCGACTGCGATACCCGCCAAGCCTGCGTGCGCGATCGCCGAGGCAGGATCGGGCGCAGTTGCCATCGGGCCCCCTCCCTGCCGTTGCCCCGAGTGTAGAGAGTGACCGGTTTTCCTGCCCAGCGCGCAGGACCCGCCTTGCTCGGCTGCGCGAGCACGCAGCGTATGCCAGTGAAGCGCATAGTCACGGGAGCGGGGTGCGCCATCGCTAAACCCTGCTCTTCCGCATCGCCACCTCGGGTCGACTCCTCAGGCCGTCCCGTTAGAGGATCCTCTACCGAACGGTGCGGGGAGGACGCACGTTGCTCTTACTGGTCGAGCCGTCGAGCGAAGTGATGGGCGGTGATGTCCATCCGTTCGCGCAGGTAGAAGCGATGTGCCTCGAAGCGTTGCACGCCGGAGTCGAGCTCGATCGCGCTGCACCCCAGTTCCCGACCGCGCTCCGCCAGCGCGGTTAGGAGTGCCGCGCCGTGGCCGTGGGATCGCTCGGCGGCGGCGGTGGACAGGTCATCGATGTAGAGCTTCCTGATGGCGCTCGTGTTGACGACTACTCGCCAGCCGGCGACAGCCACGCAGCGATCGTCTTGCAGTAGAGCGGTGAAGCGGAGACCTTGGGGCGCGCCTTCTCGCAGTACCAGCTCGAGCAGTTCGTCAGTGAGATGGGGGCGCAGCTCGCGGAGGACGGGAAGGGCGGTCGCCCACCGCGCGTCGCCGGGCTTTAGATCAATGATCACGGCGAGGAGACTAGCGCTCGCGTCGTCCCGACGGAGCTGGTCTAGTGAGCGTCCGATAGGGGATCGGTCATCGGACACGAGAGTTGATGGATTCGATAGGACGCCCCGCCGACGACCATCGGGCCGTTGGCGGAGCGCCGTCGGCCGCTTCTTGGTAAGGGCGTGATCACGCGCAGCGGGCGCCGGACTGCCGCTGGTTGTGGCGCGCTACCCGTTGATGCCGACCTGCCATTCGGCGTCGAGCTGGCCGAACTCTCCGTCGTAGCAGCGCTTCTCGTCTCCCGAGTCGATGTTGTCGGTGAGGTTCGAGTAGCTGATGATCGGTCCGGACTCGTCCACGCGGAAGAGTTTCAACCCGGCGTCTTCCATGCAGGCTCGATAACGGGCGAATCCGTCGCGGTACTCGCTCTCAGTCACGACACCGTCTGCGAGTGCCTCCGTGAGGGCGGCGGAGGGCTCGGGATCCTCGGCCGGCTTGATCCACGAGGCCCAGAAGGTGTACCGAGTCCGTCCGTCCGCGACCACCGTGATCGTGTGTTCTCCGTCGCCGAAGACCGGCAGGAACGCGCCGCCGTTCGTGGTGCTGCGGGTGTCGCCGTCGCAGTTGATTCCCGGCTTGGCTTCTCCGTCGACTTCCAGATCGAAGCGGCCGCGGTCGACGCAGACGAAGGCGGTCGCGATCTTTGCGGAGGGGTCCGGTGCCGGGCCGAGCTGCACTTCGGTCCGACCCTGCCCGTTGATGACAACGGGCGTTCCGTAGAACGTGGCGTCTCCTTCGGTGAGCGCCTGGGTGACCTCTGCGATGTTCACGGTCGAATCCGGTGCATCACTCTCGAGTGCTGCTGCCGACACGGCGCCGGAAAGGATCCCGGCTGCCACGAACGCGGTGACTGAGACGGCGAGAGTGCGCCGGCTGCGAGGAGCGCGCACCGGCGTGGCGGTGGGTGTTGCGACGAGCATCCGTCGCAGCTCGTGGTCGCGGTCCGACAGACCCGGTTCAGACTTCATGGGTGATTCCTTTCGCAGAGAGAGCGGTGGTGGTGTCGAGTTGCTCGCGCAATCGACTCTTCGCGCGGGAGAGGCGCGACTTGACGGTTCCGACCCGGACGCCCAGCACGTGGGCTGCCTCCTGGTCAGTGAGGTCTTCGAGCACGCAGAGCGTCACTACCTGGCGGTCGAGGAGGGAGAGGCCGCGCAGCGCGGAGGTAGCTTCGCCCTCGTCGGACATATCAGCGGGGTCCTCGTGTGGCTCGGGCGCGGGTAGTCGGCTCAGGGCCGCCTGGTACCGCTTGGACGCCCGGGCGAGGTTGTTCAGCGCGTAGGTGCAGGTGCGCAGCAGCCAGGGCAGCATCGAGCCGTCCACGAAGCGAATCGCCTCTCGCCGGCGCCACGCCTCGAAGAAGGAGACCGCCACAGCGTCATCCGCGTCGGTCCCACCTGGCGCCAAGGCGTGCGCGTGGCGGTAGAGACGTCCACGGTGACGGTCGAAGAGGATCCCGTAGGCATCACCGTCGCCCCCCACGGCTCGGGCCCAGACCTCTTCATCGCTTTGCTCACTCACACTAGGAAGTGTCCGCGACCGCGTAAAACGTTCCCTCGCCGCCGAAAGTTCCTCCGACACCTTCGCCTAGGGCTACGGATGCAGACGCAGCAACCGTCCCGTTGAGGGCTCGTTGAGCGGTCACCCGAACGCGGATCCGTAGACCGATGCACGCCGCATTGCTACGGCGAGACGATAGAACCCCTGAGAGTCACCGTCTGTCACCATTCGTCGCCCAGCTTGCGGAGACCGTTGTCTTCCGGCAGGGTCTGGCGCGAGTAGTCGTGCAGAACGTCGGGCGACGCAGTTTCGCGTCCGTCACGTTCAGCTTGGCGGATGGCCGCGATGACGACGCATGTCACAGCCACGATCAACGCCGCAGCAGTCGTCAACGTCATCCATATCGGCTGAACGGTTGACCCATCCGAGCACAGCGGGTTCCAGAGGAACCCCTCTCCCGTCAGGCTGCCTCCGCCGCGGGTCCTGCACGTCTCGCTCGGGTCCCACATGTAGATGGAGGCTACGGCTCCCAGGGCGGCTGCAAGCCCACCGAAAACCAAGGCGAGAACGATGGGCGTCGCTGCACTCGGTCGCGGGGGCTCTCCAACGTTCATCGGGACATCATGCACCGCGCTCCACCAGATTGATCAAGAGCCGGAACGTCAGGCCCGGTATCGAGTGGCCCGCGTGGAGGTCATCGCGCCGCGACGGTGAGGTTCAATTCTTCGCCGACGCGCAGAATTTCGTCGGAAGGGAAGCGGAACGGGTTGAGGTAGAACAGGTCATCGGCCGTCATGTCGAATCGTGCCGCGACGTCCTCTGCGAGGTCGTTGCGAGCGACCGTGTACGACGTCGGCATTCCGTCCGTCGATGTCGTTTCGCCACGCGCTGCTGCACGCGGCCCGGCGTCCTGGGCGACGAGATCACTGCGTTGAGGCTTCACGCTCCATTGGACGTCAGCGACAGCAATGATCCTCATCGAGCAGTCGGGGTCGTTCTGGGGCTTGGTGGTGATGACGAGCTGATCGATCGCTGTCGGGTCGCCGTGGAACTCTGCGAGGTTCCGCCAGGCCTTGTAGGGCTTCCCTGGCTCCGCATACGCGAGACCCATTGGGAAAGCAATGTCGAAACAGGTGGCGCCCTCATCGATCGGGTCCAGCGCTGCCATGACCGCAACGGAACCTGAGGAAGATGCGGTCGCGG
This sequence comes from Rathayibacter sp. AY2B9, assembly GCF_002931595.1. Taxonomy (NCBI): domain Bacteria; kingdom Bacillati; phylum Actinomycetota; class Actinomycetes; order Micrococcales; family Microbacteriaceae; genus Rathayibacter; species Rathayibacter sp. AY2B9. Next base: position 185,875 of record NZ_PSUB01000004.1, on the reverse strand, counting down.
CGGGAATGTCGAGCTCGTCTGATGCCAGAGCCAGCCGGCCATCAGCCGCACTCAAACGGATGCTGCCGGCCGTCCCATCGCTCCCCGTGAACGTTGCCAGGCCAAGGTCACCGGTCAGTGCGGCGTCGGAGCTGCTGTCTGTGGACACCGGAGGCGGAGCCGGCGGTTCAGGCTGTGGCGTGCATCCCGTGACGACGATCAGGCATGCTGCGATCGCGACCGTTTTTCGCGCCTTCGAGAATGTCCCCACTGGCTCAGGGTAAGCGACGTCCTCGCTCTTCCCTTGGTCGTGCGGTTGGGGCGACTGGATGGAGTGGTCGCGGTTCCCTCCGCTGAGGCCAGCTAGGGGCTACAGCGCCTTGCTAGGGTCCGGACTTATGGATGAGCCCCGAAAGCGCGGACACCCGCTCGTCGTCGCGGGAGCGACGATCGCGGCTGCAGCCGTCCTCTGCGCTTTCGTGTACTACGCCGGTCTGGCCGTCTTCCGGACCGAGGGGGACGTGCCGGCGGCCTCGGCCATCGACTTTCCGGCCGGAAGCGAGCTCGTCAGCGAGACCGTCGAGTGCGCCTCCGGTGGATGCTGGCGGCTGTTCTCGGTGCGCCCGCCCGACGCGATGACTCCCGAGCAGCTGTCGAGCGAGCTCGGAACGACGCCGCAAGCGCGCATCGCAGGAACGCTTTGGGACCCGCGCACCATCACGGTGAGTTCCGCTATCGACGGACCCCTCCTAGAGGTCCGGGCCGATTACTGGTCACAGGAGTACGCGCCCTAGGCGCGCGAGTGACGCGTTCTCGAGTCGACAGCATTGGCGCCCCCCGACTGTTTCGCTGGGGGATCGCTTACCAGATGTCCTGCTCCTCACGCTGCGTCAGGGGCGACGGTGGCGGAGATCCGCCGCGTCCGTTCGATGATCAGGATGTCGGTGACTCGGATGCCGAGTGCGGTGAAGAAGCCAGCCACCGCATTCCAGTAGAGAGTCCAGAGGATGAGGCCGCCAACTTCGTTCTGGTCGTCCCGGGGTGGAGCCCAGTCGGCGTTCGCGGCGTGGACCTGCCAGATCACAGCGAGGGCGATGCACAGCAGGCACGCTCCGAGGCCGAAGGCGAAAAGGATCTTGCTCCCGGAGTTCGTGCAGCCGAATCTCCACAGCACGTTCCTGAGGACGATGAGCGACACGGGGATCGCTCCGAGCGAGAACGTCCATTGCTCCCACGTCACGAGAATGCCCCCGGCTCGCAGCGAGCCGGATCGTCGGCAGGTGCCGTCGTCACTCTTCGGAGAGCGGGGGAGTGGTCGCGATCATTTCAGGAGAAGGTGTCTCGTAACCGCTGATGATGAGCGTGTTGGTGTCGGTCCAGCTCGGCTCGGAGTAGGCAACCGGCTCGGGGTTTCCCGCGGCAGGCTTCTCGCTGGTGATCCCGGTAGCCACCGCACCCACAGCAAGGAAGCCGACGACGATCCCTGCGACCGTCACGGTAAACACGGTGTTGCGAAGCGTCTGCATCGTGCTGCCCCTCGAGTAGGTCGAATGGTGGGGAGCGTACCAGCGCAGGTGCTCGCGACGCCGTGCTACTGGTCCCGTATGGGGATCGTGCACCGGACGGATTCGTTAGGGGTTCTCGCTCGCCGGCCCTTCTGTGTCAGCGAGGAAGGCGGCGGCGAGTCGAGCGACCTTCTGGCGGTATCGCTCGCCGGCTCCGATGCCTCGCGCGTCGAGCTCGTCATCGACCTCGACAAGCGGCTGCGCAGCTGCCGGTCCGTCGTGACCGATCCGGTCGTGCACCCAGGATGAGAAGGAGCGGAGATCCCAGTCGCCGGTGAGGAAACGACGGCATGCGACGCGCAGCGCGAGAAGCGGGATCTCCTCACCGTCCCGATCCAATGGCCGCGCGCCCGCTTCGATGAGTGCCGCCGAGCTGAGGTCGAAGACGTCGGCGGGAGTGGCGCTGGAGTAGAGGGACGCGAGAGCGACAAGGGACTCGCTGTCACTCCCTGCTGCGACGAGATTCGCTGCCAGAGCGATCACGTCTCGGGGCTGGACCAGCCCGAAGAAGAGAGCGGCTGTCGTTTCGCGCAGGGTCGGGATCGAAGGGTCATCACGGTCTTCTGCATCGTCTCGCATCCGACCTCCTCCGACCAGTCGCTCGCTGCCGCCCCGCGCTGCTGTCGCGGCGGCGGCGTCAGCGCGACTCGACACGTCGATCGGAACCGGTCGGTGACAGGTCGGCCCGTGGCTGAACCCGTGCTCGAGCTCGTAGACGCATTCCGAGCAGACGTGACCGCCGGCCGGTCCGGCATCCGCGACGTGCTCCACCCACGGGTGAGAGCACGCGCAACAGGCCTCAGCGAGCAGGGAGCGGAACCGAGCGCGGCGCGAACGGCGCGCGTCAGCTCGCGGGCGCCAACGCGAGAGGCCGAACATCCCGTGAGCGTAGCGAGCGCATCGCCACGCCGTCGCGCGCTCCGCCGTGCTTCCATCGCTTCTGGCGTCCCGTAAGGGGGTCGCTGAGCAGGAACTTCTCGAGTCCCGCGGTGCCGATGATCGGTGCCGTGTGGCGGTACCGTCGTTGCCCCTTTCGTAGAGGACCTCTGTGATCACCGTCAGCAGGTCAGGGTGAACCTGACGAGCTGGAGACCAACGCTCGTCGCAGTGATGGCAGCGAACGCGATGAGCGACGCCGCCGGACGAGACGGCACTCTGCGTCTCTTGGACAGCATGAGGATGCTGGATGCGCCGAGCGCCCAGGCAGGTGTGCTGAGTGCGGCGATGAGGAGCAGGACGGGTCCGCCTGTCGGAGGCGGTCCAGGGTCATCCATCTCCGCGAAGCCCATCAGCCCGGCGATGAGGATCGCTAGTCCCGAGAACGTCACGATTCCGAGGATCGCTGTGAGGAGGAGGGCGTAGGGGAGCGCGGTCGACGTGAGCGCACGCGCGGTCTTCGCCGCCGCATAGACGGATCCTCCGATAACGAGCAGGGCGCCGAGGTACCAGGCTGCTGCGCTCAGCGGGATCTCGCGCGGCCGGCAGTCCGTCATGGCTGGTGAGGCGAGGGTCAGCAAGCTCGCGCCGGCCTGAACGAGAAGCGCGGCGACAACGGTGAGAACAATCGCCGTCGCACCGGCGATCCGCCTCGCGCGCAACCGTGCATCGTTCTGCTGGTCGGTCATGGGCTCGAGGGTAGCTACCCCAGTCGGATAAAGAGGTCTAGTGGAGGCGGCCGCCCTCCATGGGACCGTCAACCATGCGTCCGGTAGGGGATCGTTCAGCGGGCCGCTGAGCCGGCAGGTGTTGCTCTCGGACGCGTTACGGGTCGCGGCCGAGAGCAGGGCGACACCGGCGGCTCCCCGCCGGTCTGGCGCGTGCGGCGTCAGCAAAGTCCCCACTTCTCGACCGCACCGCCACAGTGGAGCCACCTGCGCACTGCCCGAGCGTCATCCGAGCTGGATGCTGCTGCGCAGTTCACCGCCACTCCGCGTCTCGAGCGTTCACCGGTCAGGTCCGGGCGATGCTCCTGGGGAGTGATGCCGTGTCAGCTGGTGGGGGAGACGTCCGGTGCGACGGTTTCCGGGAAGTCTGCCGGGGTGTGCGCCGTCTCGTGCGTGAGGGTGTCGACTGACCAGGTGCCCGCGTGTAGGCGCAGCGTCGCCTCCTGCGGGAACGAGTAGGCGTACTCCGGAGCCGCTTCGCCGGTCTCGTACGGGCTCCGCTGAAGGGTCGTGCTCTCGGTGAACGTCACCGTGGCCGAGTCGCCCGTGATCTGCACCGAGTCCAGCGACACGTCGGTCTCGAACGCCGTGAAGGACTCCCCGAGCTCGAGGTAGCGGTCTCGCTGAACGCGCAGCCGGGCGTCATCCTCCACGATCACCGCAAGCCGCCCCGGCGTCGAGGTCGATTCCGGGACGCCGAGGCCGGTGAGCTGCGGCGATCCTTCGACCAGGCTCTGAGCGTTCCGGTGCTCGAGGTCTGAGATCAGTGCCGTCGAGATAGCCTGGTTCTGCGACGACGAGGATGCGAGGCCGACGATCACCGCTGCGCCGGCTCCCGCGACGCACACAGCGCTCAGGGCTAGGACAAGCACTCCGGCAGGGCGCACAGCTCTCTCCTCACGGGAAGCCGATGACCGGCTGCTGCGAGCCTATACACCACGGTGTGACTACCCGAGAAGGGACAGCGTCGTCGCCCCGATGAACGGGCTATGACGACGTCGGTTCGGAGGGCGTACGGTGACGGGCGTGGACGACTCCAGCGACCGAGCGAACCGGTGGGCGGTCGGCCTCGGTGTCGTCGTGCTCCTACCTGCCGCTTTGTGGACGATGGTGAGCAGCGTCCTAATGGGCTTCGCGACGGACTCGTGCGCAAGCGCGAGGCCCTGCGACCGCGGACTGGCTGATGCGGGCATGGCGGTCGGCTTCTTCGGCGCCCTCGGCGTCTCCGTGGCTGTGATCGCGGCGTTCCTCTTCAAAGTCGGGCCGCGCGGGGTCAGCGCGTGGATCCCGTGGACGGGCGTCGGGCTCATCGTCCTCACTGGCATGGCTGCCCAGCTCCTGGTTCACGCTGCCACCTGAGCATTGTCGCGGCCTTGAATGTGCACGCTGCGGTCCCTGCCTGCCCTAGCGTTGCCTCATGGTCGCGTCTCGGCCTGAAATGCGCAGCGCCGTTCCGAAAGGGGAGTGTCTGTCGCGGGTCATCAAGAAGCCCACCGGCTCTTAGGCTGACCCGATGAGTTCCCCGGCACCGACCCGCCCGTTCGTGGGCGCTGCTCGCGTCGCCGTCGGTGCAGCGGCGATCGCGGTGATCCTCCACACCTACGCCTTGAGCATCGCGGCCGGCGATCCGAATCCGTTCGACTACTTCGGCTACTTCACGAACCAGACCAGCCTCCTCGCGAGCGCGGTGCTCATCGTCGCCGGATCGGTCGCGCTCGCCCGCCGTCCGACGCCGGTGTGGCTGAGCTACGTCCGCGGCGCGGCGACGGCCTACTCGATCGTCGTCGCCGTGATCTACAACACCCTCGTTCCCGGTACCGGAACGGCTCCGCCCTGGGTCAGCGCCGTCCTGCACGTGGTGCTCCCCGCGCTCGTCCTCCTCGACTGGATCGTCCTCGCCGACCGCGGACCGCTCTCCTGGCGCCGGCTGTGGGTGGTCCTGCCCTACCCGATCGTCTGGGTCGTCGTCGTGCTCGTCCGCGGAGCGACCGACGGGTGGGTGCCGTACGGTTTCCTGCTCCCCGAGAACGGAATGCCGTCGCTCGTCCTGCACGTCGCCGGGCTGACCTGCGCGGTGCTCCTCGCCGGCGCACTCGTCTGGGCACTGAGCCGACGCCGCACCTTCCACCTCATCTAGTTGATGTCCCAGCGGAGTAACTTCTTGACTCAGCTCAGTTCACAGATCAGACACTCACCCGCAGGTAGGGGCGCTGACCGGCCGCGGCGATTGAGGCGAGTGTCGAAGCGAGATCCTCGACGAGGCGGTGCACCTGCTCGGGTGACCATCCCTCGAGCTCGGACGACGCATCCTCCCACTGCCGCGCTGCGGCGGCACGACCCGTCTCACCTGCGGCGTCTAGCGCGCCACCCAGGCCGGTGCTGACTGCGATGACGAAGCTCTCGTAGTCATCGGTCGCCGCAACCGGCTGGTACTGCGCCGCGGGAACCTCGAGCGCTGGTGTCGAGGTCAGGATGCCTTCGAGCTCCCAGAGTCCGGTCGGATCTATGTCGCAGACGAGACCGTCCGATCCCGACAGCGCCGCGCCCGCCTCTTCATCGGAACCAGCACCAAACACACTCGCAAGAATTCCCATAGCAGTCAGCGTCTCACATAGCACCCAGCGTCTCACGTAGCACCCAGCGGTGCGCATGTGGCGGGGGACACGCGGTCGTGCGGTGCTACCTCACCTACGCCGAGGAACCAGGTCCGCAGGCTTCGCACGGCGGCTAGCGGAAGCGGTGACCCACCGTTCGTAGCACTGGAACAGCTGAATCGCGCCGACGGCTGAGACGACAAATCCGATCAGAATTCCCATGAGCAGGACTGGGCTGAGCTGGCCCCCTGTCTGATTCAAATCTGCACGAACGCCGGCCTGAAACTGCAACAGCGAGCAGATCACGGCGATCACAACACCCGACGCGAGCAGGCTCGAGCCCTTGAGCACTTCCACCATGACCACCCTCGGTCGTGAAACTACCGCAGAGTCTCCCACCCGACACCGCCTCGACCCTTATGGAGATCGTTCAATGGGCCGCTGCCGGCGGGTGTTGATCTCAGTCGCGCTGTGCGTCGCGGCCGAGAGCAGGGCGACACCGCCCCCCGCCGGGCTGTCGCGTGCGGCGTCAGCTCAGCGATGCCAGGATCTGGCTGGCGAGTGGCAAGCGCGCTAGGTCTCAGGCGGGTATTCTCCGCGCGTGGACCTGAATGACCGATCGAGCGCGGAGTTGGAAGAGATGATCACGGCAGTGTGCCGTCGAGTGCGTCGACGAGCGCGGGCCAGTTTTGACTTCGGTCTGGCGGCCGGTCTCGCGGGAGGCCTGCTGCTGGGCAATCTTTTCTTCGGGGGCCCCTCCACGCAGGCTCTTACCCCGATTTCCGTCGGCTTGCTCGTCATTACGGCGCCGCTCGCGGTAATCGCTACCTACATGAACACGGTGAGGCGTGCCCCGGACTTACAAAGCATCCATGACCTGCAGGAGATTCTCTTGCGCCGAGAATCTGCTTCCTGAGCGCGCCAGGTCCACATCGAATCGTTAGGCTTCTCACCTGCTGTCTGGCGACCCTCCTCTCGGCCGCGGTTGTTAACCAGTAATAGGGTCGGCTGGTGGTCGTGCCGTGCCGTCATACTGAGCACGTGTCCATCAGTTCGCGGGTGTTGCGTTACGCATCCGCCTATGCGCTACTGCTCGTCGTCGTCGCGATCGTGTTGCTGAACACGTGGCCCGACTTGTGGGACGAACCACTCGTTCTCGTCGTCCTCGTTCCACTCATGATCATGGCAACGGCTTACCCGAGCTTGCGTCACCAGCTTCCTCCTGAGAGGAGCGTGCGCGAAGGGCAACAGGAGGGCCGTTCCATCCGCGCCGCTGCGTCCAAGGGCGCTCACTCCGCTGACCTAGAGCCGGACGAAGCGCCGGGGCTTTTCGACTCGCCCGCTCGCCAAGCACTCATGGCAGCAACAGTCACCGCCGCCGTGGTGATCGTGCTGGCTCTCATCAGCGTCGTGCAACCGGCGCTAGATCGAGGGTGACGTCACTGTCGCTCCTGGAGCCAGGAACGTCCCGTTACGGGATCGTTGACCGGCAGAGGGGGCGCTGCGCTATGTCGTCGCTCGTTCTTCCTTCGACTCGGTGATGAGCTCCTGCTTGCGTTCGGCTCTGAGCGCGACGACGGTTCCCGCGAGAGCGAGTGCGGCGGCTGCGGTGAAGAGGGCGGTGGCGTCCCACCTGTAGTGACGGATGGTGATGCCTGGTGAGGTCTCGCTGGCTGCGTAGGTGCAGGACAGGCCGAGCGGGTAGAGGATCTTCTCGCCCGACACGCGGCTGGAGTAGAGGTCGATCCCGTCGGGGTACTCGCTGTGCTGGCACTGCACGGCGGCCGGGTCCCAGCCGGTCTGGATCCAGCCGATCGTGTGGGTGAGGAGGGCGACTGGGGTGCCGATCACCATCGCGAGGATGCCGAGGGTCTTCGCGGTCCGCAGTTCCATCCCGTCAGAGTAGGGCGGACGCTACCCACCACGCGCGTCCCGAAAGGGGATGGGTGGCCGGTCACCCACTGAGCAGCCCGGTGGCTGTGGCGTATTCGGCGCAGTACCGTCAGCGAATGTTCTTCCACTCGAGTAAGCGCGATTCGCCGCAGTTGCGTCCTGAGCTCGAGCGGTTTCGCGAGGCTGTCGCTGAGGCGTCATTCGAGGGTGAGCTAGCGGGCTACTTCTCGGTGCAGGTCGGTGCTCACCTCGCGGCCAGCGGCCCGTGGTGGAGGCGGGCGCTGAGTGATCCGCGATGGGGGATCGCGTGGACGTTTTTCTATGAGCCTGCTTTCGATGAATCCCATCCGCGCGTGGGCCCGCCGTACGAGGACGGTTTCGAGCTGGGTGATGAGTCGGTCTTCGATGAACTACTCGGAGGTTCGGTCGACGTCCGGGGTCGGGTGTACTCGCTGCGTTGGATCGACCGCGCGAGCGAGCCGGAGCTGTGGGCGGACAACTACGGGTACATGCCAGCGAAGCCCGGAGTTGGAATCCCTGTACGCGTGTCGAGAGTGCGTCGTCGAGACCGTTGAGCCGGATCTCTCGTCGGCAGGCGGCGTCCCGTATGGGGGTGGTCTACCGGTCGCGGACGCTCAGCGAGTCAGGCGATCCTCTCGAAGAGTCTGCCGGAGTGCGCCGACGAGCCGTTCCCACGCTTCGCGTGCGTTCGCTCGGCCAGCGTAGAAAGTGGTCTAACCCGCGACATGGGCGAAGTTGACGCGGACGAGGAAGAAGAAGAACGAGAACACGGCGCCAGCGATCAGCGCCTCCACCGCTAGCACGGCGCGGGCGAGCGGCGGGTGTCGCCGCTGGAGTGCAGCCAGAACGACCACGGCAGCCACGGACACTCCGATGATGACCGCGGAGAGGTCTGCTTCGACGCGGGCTCGGGAAACGTCGTGACTGCTCGGGTAAGCGGCTCCTGCTCCGAGGTCGATTCCGAACAAACCGATGTAGAACGCGTGGACGAGGAGGAAGCCGGGAACCAGGTGCACGCCGACGGCCGTCACAGCGAGCATCGCGACCGGAGCGCGCGGACCGAGTTTCTTCCGCATCGGTGACCGGTGATTCACGCGAACAAAACCATGAGAGCCGTGCCAAGCAGCAGTGCGGGCACCGCGAGCACGCTGAGGAAAATCTCCCAGCCGTTCCGCGAGCTTTTCTGAGCGCGGATTCCCGTGAGTACCCAGATGGCGATGGCGCTGAGAATGGCGGATCCGCCCGAGGTTGCTAGCCAGTGCTTGGCTGCTTCGGTCTGCTCGGGCGTGGGTGACCCTGCACCGGGGAGCCGGAGGCCGGTCTCCTGGATTGAGAGGTACAAGAAGACCAGCGGAGTCAAAATCATCCCCAGGAGCGCGACGAGCGTGATCGCCGCACGCAGACCGGTGCCGGCGCCCGTCACTTGCTCAGTCATTGGTAGGACCTCGATGGTGTTCGCGTGGTCGGAGGACGGCTTGAAGTCGGAGTTTGGCCCGTTGGTGTCGGCCGCGTGCGGTCGATTCGCTGATTTCGAGGATTGTCGCGGCTTCGGGGAGGGTGAAGCCGTCCCAGAGGATGAGCCGGATCAGTTCAGACTGATTCTCCGGGAGGGAGTCGAGGGCTGTTCGGATGTCGAGGGTGTCCGCGTCGACGGGATCGGGTCGGTGGGTGTCGAAGTGTTGGCGGAGTTTCTGCGTGAGGTCGTCGTGTCGCAGGGCTCCTCGTGCGGCGTTCGAGTGGACTCGGCGGGCGACGCCGAAGAGCCACATGCGTGCCCGCTCGGGGTCGGCGGGCAGCTGCTCGATGCGTCGCCACGCGACGATGAAGGTCTCACTGAGAAGGTCAGCGGCGTCAGCGGGAACGGCGACTCGTCGGCCGAAGTAGCTGAGCAGATCCGCTGCGTTCGCGGCGTGAAGGCTCTCGAGTGCTGCGTCTTGGTCGGACCGGCGGCGTCGCGCGATCACTCGGTAGTCCCGGGGGACTCGCTGTCGCACTGCCCCGCCATCTCGATGGAGGTGCTGGTCGTGAAGTAGCCGGCCTCCTCGAGCACATCCCGGATCTCGTCGCCCATGAGGGAGCTGGCGATCACCCCGGGGCTCGCGTCCGGAATGTCTGCCGGACGGCCGGCGGCTTCCGCCGCAGCGTTCGCCTCATCGATCCCCGCCTGATTCGATGCCAGGGCCGCCTCGATGTCCTCCGGAGTGACACGGGCGATCACCGGGTCCCAGTCGTGCTGCGCGAGGAACTCGCGGGCCCTCTCGGTCAGTTCGTCGGTCTCCTCGTCGGAGAGCCCGCCGCCGTACTCCGGTTGGATGCGGGCGACGACCGCGCAGGTGCCGATGTCGCCACCCTCAGCGAGCTCAAACGTGCGCTGCACAGCGACGTCCGGAGTCCATCCCACCCACTCCAGCAGCGACGGCCCCGCGACGGCGGCCGTGGTTCCGACTCCGACCAGTCCGATCGCCAGAACCGTCGCTCCGACTCCGGAGCGGAACCACGCGCGTCGCGGCGGACGTCTCACGGCCACCGCCCTGGCAACGCCGCGCGCGGCGTCGGCGGCCGCCGGATCCTCGCCCAGCGCCGGCGGCGCAGCTCGTCGCACCAGATCGTCCAGATCGTCCATGCCGGTTCCCCCTCGGTGATTGCTCGTCACTACCGACGTGTCCGGCCGAGGCTCGTTCTTAACGTCGGTCGCGGAAATTCACGCGCTGGTTAGGGCTGGTTGAAGGATTCTCTGGCGTCGGTGATGGTGCTTCCGTCGCGGAGGGTGAGCGTGACGGTGAAGGTCGGCTCCGGTCCACCGCGGCCCGTCTCGCCTCCCTCAGTAAGGCCGGTTCCCGGCCACCACGCTGCCCAGTGTCCGTCTGCGACCGTGGCGAGGACGCTCGTGCCGTCGTCGGTGCGGATGGTGAGTCCGGTCACGTCCGAGCCGACGTCGCCGCTGGTGAAGACAGCGGGCGGGAGGTTCTCGCCGGCGAATTGGCTGATGCCGCCCTGCGTGTATTCGTCAGCGAGCGGCGTGAAGCCGCTCTCGCTTCCGGTGGAACTGATGAGCGCCCTCCCGGCAGCGCTCGTCCCTGCCGGGATCTCGATGAGGCATGCCCGCTGGCTTGGCGTCGTGTAGAAGAGCATGACCCAGTCGCCGCGCCGTTCTCCGATCTCCGGCTGTTCGAGCTGCTGCGCATCACCTGACGCACACGCCTCGCCGGCGACGGTCAGATCGGACGCGCTGGCAACGTCTGCGGTCGACGTCCACGAGGCGTACGCGCGGGAGTCGACACCGGACGGCAGGAAGGCGAGAGCGACTCCCAGCGCTGCGGCCGCGAGCCCGGCGGGAAGGATGACCTGCCATCCCCGAGGGCGCCGAGCGGCGGGCTCTCGAGCGGCCACCGGGTCGCTGTGGAGGATCATCTGGAGCCGCGCTGCGGCGGCTTCGCGAGCCGGGTCGTCGAGCTCGTAGTGGGCGGCCGGGTCGAGGTCTTTCGTGGCGAGGAGTTCGGGCGTGGTCATGATGCCTCCAAGGCGGGCGAGTCGGCGTGGTGCTGGTGCGAAGGGGGATCGAGCAGCGCCCGCAATGCGGTGCGTGCTCGGTGAAGTCGGAGCCGGAAGGCGACGGCGGTGATGCCGAGCACTCCGGCCGCGGAGGGGGAGTCGAGTCCTTCCCAGGCCGTCAGAGCGATCGCTTCCTGGTGCTGCGGTTTGAGCTGTTGCCACGCCTGGTAGAGGTCGAGCCGGGTCGCGATCGCGTCCTCCGGCGACCGCGCGGCCGCGTCGGTGTGAGCGGCGACCCGGATCGCGAGGGCGGCGGTGCGGTGCTGACTGCGGAGGTCGTTGAGGAGGCAGTTGCGGGCGATGGTGAACAGCCACGCACGCGTGGGCTCGTCTTCCGATGGCGCGGTGTCGTGTCGGCGCCAGGCGATCAGGAATGCCTCGTGCGCGAGGTCTGCGGCGCGCTCGGGGTCAGTGCGACGCCTCAGGAACCGGACGACGCTGACGTACTCGCGCTCGTACAGCTCGGAGAAGCTCGCCTCGCGGGCGGACTGTGGTGGGCTCATACCTGGGACATGTCGCCAGCCGAGCTGCTGTTACAGGTGATCGAGTACCTGTTGATCAGCAACACGGAACCGACGGCTCGCCCACAGGGTGATGAGCCACGCCACCGAGCCCAAGATCGGCAGGAGCACGACCACGACGGTCCACCCGACGCGCGCAGCGTTGGTGAGGGTCTTCGTCGTGATGAGAGTCACGATCGAGACGATGGGAAGAGCGACGCTGAGGATCGAGAAGACGATCCATGCGACGTCGTAGTAGGTGGGAACCAGGATCACCGCGTCCTCAGTCAGAGCGATCTCCTTTGCTGTCGAGCCAAGGCGACGCTGGTCGAACGGTCGCGGATCCAGCCTCTAGGCCATCGAAGCATCGCGCAAGACCGACCTTCTGCGGTCCGTCTCGCATGGGAATCGCTTAGCCGTCAGGGCGAGGAAAGGGACCCGTCACCGGTACCCGCGAAATATCGCCAACCGAAATCGACAGTCAGGGCGAAAGAGGCATCCGTTGCGCGCACATCCGCTGGAGTCGACTCGGTGATCGACCCTTCGTAGGACTGACGGTTGAAGCCCTGAGGGAGCGGGAGGCCATCGACCTGCAATCGGGAGGCGGCGACGAGAGTCCACCGGACGGTAGCCGTCCCGTTGGCACCTCCACCGGGAAGCCCACGACCACCACCACCGGAGATGTCGCCGCTTTGCAGTAGGTCGACGCCGACCAGAGAATCAACGACTCTCACTCCTGTGCCGTGGATTCCGTTGGTCGCGAGGAATCTGTCGACGGCTTCGGCCGCTACGAGCTGATCGGCGCCGTCCACCGCGTAGACGATTCCTCCGTCGAGTCGGCAGACCGTCGTGATCACTGACCCTGACTCGCCGATCTGATCGGATCCTCCCTCTCCGAAGCACCAGTCCTCCGTCGCCCGTGCCACCTCTCGCACGCCAGGCACGGCGTCCACCGCCATCGCCTCGTCAAACAGCGGACGCGTGTCCTGCCGTGCTGCAGCGACAATGGGCGAGGTTGGCGACGGCCCAGGAATGTCAGCGGCACAACCGGAGAGCGGGATCACGGCGGCTGCAAGAGCGAGCGGACCCCGCCAGAGGAGTCGCCTTTCACGGCCAGAGTCGGGTCGCGCGTGCATGCGCCCAACGTACGACGCTCTGGCCGGTGCGCCCAGGCCGCGTACGCGACTACCCGCCGTCACGGAACCTAATTCGGGCCGTTCACGACACCTAGAATGAGTGACAAGTTACGTGACGCCTTCGCTCGGCGCGCCATCTCATCAGCACGGCGTCACGTATTCGGCCGTATAAGTGACAGGGGTCCGCGATGCTCGTCGGATACATGCGCGTCTCAAAGACCGATGGAACGCAGACCACCGACCCGCAGCGCGACGCGCTACTCGCGGCCGGCGTCGATGACGCGCAGCTCTACTCCGACCTCGCGTCCGGCCGGAAGGATGATCGGCCGGGTTTGCTGTCGTGCCTGAAAGCGCTCCGCGAAGGCGACACGCTCGTGGTGTGGAAGCTCGACCGGCTCGGACGCGACCTTCACCACCTCGTGAACACCGTCCATGACCTCACCGCCCGCGGCATCGGGCTGAAAGTGCTCACGGGTCAGGGCGCGGCGATCGACACGACCACCGCCGCCGGCAAGCTGGTCTTTGGGATCTTCGCGGCCCTCGCCGAGTTCGAGCGCGAGCTCATCTCCGAACGAACCATGGCGGGCCTCGCGTCCGCTCGAGCACGCGGTCGGGTCGGCGGGCGCCCGTTCACCATGACGCCCGCCAAGGTGCGACTCGCCATGGCATCGATGGGCAAGCCGGAAACGAACATCGGCGCCCTCTGCAAAGAACTCGGCATCTCCCGCCAGACGCTCTACCGCCACGTCTCACCCACCGGTGAGGTACGACCGGACGGCCTCCGCGTCCTCGGGCGCAAGAGCACCTAGACGCAGCTCGCCGACGCCGGCGTACGCTCTGAATGACGGCTCCGGTAGTTGTGCAGACGACATTGAAGATCTGTGCAGAGGACCTCGAGAACTGACACGTATGCGGATGCTCCACTGCGACAGATCCATTGTCTTGACGCAGAAACATGTTCACTTATCGCCTCGTTACCATTGACGGTTCCGTAACGGATCCCTGGCCGGCTGATGAGGCCGCGCTGCGGCCGGGTTCAGCTGGTGAGTCGGCGGACCTGTTCGGCGGAGAGCTGGCGGTCGGCGTAGAGGACAACCCGAGCGGTCGGGTCCGTGCTGTGCGCATCCGGACCCTCCCATCTGAGCGCGAGGCCGAGTCGTTCGATGGTGCGGCGGGAGCGTGCGTTGCGTTCTGCGACGACCGCGGTGATGGGCAGCTCCGGTCGGAGGCGGTGGGCGAGTTCGATGCCGGCGAGGGCGACCTCCTGCGCGTAGCCCTTGCTCCAGTGGTCGGGGTGGAGGGTGAACGCCACATTCCAGGCTGCATCGGAGAGCAGAGTGCATCCGCCCATTCCGATCAGATCATGGTTGTCGCTGAGGGGTTCGCGCCGGCGGATCACCCAGCTGCTGAGTCCGTCTTGTGTCCACTGGGTCCTCCGGTATGCGATGACGGCCCGGGTCTGATCGGCGGAGAGATGGAGGAGGAGCGGATCTTCTTCCGCGATCCGCGGATCGGTGTAGAGGCGGGACAGCTCGTCGAGGTCGGTCTCGGCGGGCCGGCACAGTCGGAGTCGGTCGGTGAGCACGTCGAGGTCCCCTGGGGCGCAGGCCTGTCCGTCGCTCACGATCATGGGACGAGGATTCCACGTTCCGACCGCTCGACGAGCCTTGTGTGCGCGTGCGATCCGGTCGCGGGAGGTACCCCGCACGGGGATCGGTGACCGGTTGTTCTCAATTGCTGACGTGAGCCAGCGTCCGCGCGTACGCGATCATCGGATGACCACCGAGCGGATGCGGCGCGGGATCCCCGTGAGGCTCGAAGCCGGACGCCTTGTAGAGCCTTTCTGCCCGATCGTTTCCGGCGCGGACGTGCAGCTTCAGGACGAGGTAGCCGAGCTGAGCAGCGGTCTGGATCGCGTCGTCGAGCAGCATCCGGCCGAGCCCGTGCCCTGTCTCGCTCGGTGCGACGGCGAGCAGTTCGAGCAGCGCGCTGTGTCGGCCCGGACGATCGCCTGCGTCGACGGTGAGAGCGAACCCGAGGGGATCCGAGCCGATGACGGCGAACCGCACGAGAGGCCGGTGGAACTTCGCTCGAGCCCTCTCGGCGACGGCGTCGTCCTGACTGCATCCGTCTCGTGCTCTGAGTGCCTCCAGCCAGAGGTCGACGCAGGGCCCGCGATCATCGGGCGAGCCGGCTCGGATCTTCACACGCTGAGGCTATCGAGGCAGCTGTCGGACAAGTTCTGAGGCATGGTCGGGCTCACTGTTCGAGTCGTCGGGCGAAGGAGCGGCGGATGCCGGTCGCGGTGAGGAGCCCGACGGCGGTCACCAGGGCGGTGGCGAGGAACACGGAGCTCGTTCCGGCGACTCCGCCGAGCCACCCTGCGAGGACGGGGCCGGCGACTTGGCCGATGTACTGCGCGGAGACGTTGTATCCGAGTACGAGTCCGACGCTCGTGTCGGGGAGGAGTCTGCGGATGGTGGCGACGACAGTGGGGGTGATGCCGCCGAGCGCGATCCCGGTCAGGAACCGCAGGATCGCGAACGAGACCAGGTCGGCAGCGAAGAACTGAGCGACGAGGAGGGCTGTCGCAGCGGTCAGGCTCAGGGTGAGGACGTGGAGGTGTCCGATCCGGTCGGCCAGTCGGCCGAGGTTGGGGGCGGAGAGGATCGTGCCGAACGCGGTGAGTGAGAAGACCACGGCAGCGGAGATCGCGATGTCCTCCGTCGAGCCGGTCAGGGCATGGATGTGCTCGGCGATGATCGGTTCGACTGAGATCGTGGCGAACATGAGCAGCGTCGACAGACTGAGGAGAGCGAGGACCGGTGCTTTGTGCGGGACGGTGGCCCAGGAGCTGGGTCGCTTCGCCTTCGCGGATGTTGTTCTCGAACGCGGGACCTCCTTGAGGAACAGGGTCGTGCCGAGGAACGCGAGGAAGATCAGTGCCCCGGTTGCGAGGAACGCTCCCTCGACGCCGATGACCTGGGCGAGGGTGCCGCCGATCAGCGGACCGGCGATCGTGCCGGCCATGATCGCGGAGGACAGCACGCCCAGCGCCCAGGCGGAGCGCTCCTTCGGGGTCTGGGCGGCGACGAGAATGGTCGATCCGGAGGCGTAGCCGCCGAGCAGCCCGACGAGCAGGCGCAGCAGGACGAGCTGTGTGACATCCTGCGCCAGCCCGATCAGGGACATGGCGATCGCCATCCCGAGACTCGCGCGGATCAGCATCGGCTTGCGACCGAAGCGGTCGCCGAGGTGTCCCCACAGCGGGGCGGTGAGTGCGGCGGTGAAGAAGGTGGCCGCGTAGGCGATCCCCGACCAGAGGGTCACTGCAGCCGGGTCGGAGACGCCGAGGTCACGGACGTAGAGGGGGAGGATCGGCAGGATCAGCGTCATGCCGACGATGGTCGTGAACGAGCCGAGCGCGCACACGACGAGGTTGCGGCGCCAGATCAGAGACGTGTCGGACGGCGAAGAGAGGGTGGTCATGAGCGCTCCGTGCGAAGAGGATGTGCGCAGGCAGCACGACCACCGCGACGGGGGCGCCTACCGAACTAGGACCCGTCGCGGCGGAGAAGGATCTGCCGAACGACCATGACTGGCTCACCGTAGCCGAGAAGTGACAGGGATCGAGGTCGACTGCCGGATTCTGCTCTGACGGATCGCGGTGACGGCACCATTATTCGGACACGGTGCCTATCGCGTCGCGCAAGGGGACCGTTCAGCGGTTCACGCGATTCGCCGTCGTCTGAACGATCGGCAGTTTCTTCGCGCGAAGGGTGGTGGCGAGGAGCCAGCCGAGGAGGGAAGCGATTCCTGCCGTGACTGCATATTCCGTGATGAGGCCCGCGGAGGAGGGCCAGGTCGCGTTTCCCGACGCGAGTACCAGCGCGGTGGAGGCGGCGGCGCCGATCACGAGTCCCAGACCCAGGAACGCGGCCGCCCGCCCGACGCGCAGGGTGCGGCGTGTCCGCCGGTCGAGCCAGAGACTCGAGGGAAGCCATAGGAGTGCGCCCGCGACAGTGAACGCAGCTGCCGTGCCTGCGATGAGCCCTGCTGCGGACCCGCCCGATACATCCCAGCTGCCCACAGTTCGCAGCAGCGCAAGGACCGCAACGGCAGGCCACGCCAGAATGCCCCATGCCAGTTCTCGTGCATCCATGAGCATCATGGTCCGGCACGTCGGTGAACACGCCATGAATCAGAACGTTCAGCACTCCACGATCATGTGTTCCGTAAGGGGATGGTTGGCCGGGCGCCTAGACGTCTGCGGGCAGCGGTATCGTCCCGCGAAGCCTGTGGCGGTGAAGCTCGCACCGTCGATCATTACTCCGACGTTCGGGCCGGAGGACATCAGCGCGGGATGTTCCTACTGCGCTCGGAACTGGCGCTGGTCGCTGCAGTAGCAGTGATGGCCGCGAGCGGCTGTCCTGCGGAACGCTGCCGCCCGCGCCCGCGCGCGGCGCATCCCGCGCGCCGGGCTGGTGCGGGGAACGGCCCTCCCGCAGACGCCAACTTGCAGCTCGCTGCCACGAACACTGTCCCACTGATGATCTTCGAAGGGCATGCGTGTCCCGCTGCCAAGCCCGGGTGTCGGCAACACCCAGGGTTGTATTGCCGAGCTATGCGGAGTAGACCTAGACGTGCACGACGACCGCTCACAAGGGGTGAGCGCGGGGACTTGGATGAAGGTCGTAATAGTCATGCACACCTCACGAAATCGGTCCGCTGGCAAAATCGCCACGGTGTTCGTTGCGCTCGTCCTGGGTACGGTTGTCGCACCTGCCGCTGCGTTGCGGAAATTCCCGGTTCGGACTGAATCACATCATCGCTCGCGGCCACTTTGACGCGGACACCAACTTCGATATTCAGCAGACACTCAGCTACGGCCTCTACGCACCCGGGAGCTCAGGCTCTAAGACGCTCTACGACGCGAACTGCACACCCGTCTACTTCGTTCTCTTCGGATATAACGCCTACAACGGCTCCGATGCCCTCGCTAACCCCATCGGCATCGTCAACGCCTACAAAATCGACAGCACCATAAACACCCGATCTACCAGCAGCACCACCGCCGCACCCATCATCCAACCGCCCTACGGGACCGGATGCCCCGTCTACACCCCGATCGAGAACGATTGACCGACACCCGCGACCTCGCCGACGTCGTGGGGTGGATGCGCCGCCACTACTCCACCCCGTACGACGTCATCGCGGCTACCGCAACCCACAGCTCAAACGGATGGAGCGTTGACACAACCATTCGAGCTACACCCACCTCCACTGACGAGGTAGTGAATCTCGACCAGTGGGACCCTGCCGCAATCGATTCCCTGACCACCGGAGGCGACCTTGCAGTCGAAGCCTTCGCGCTAATCTTGCACGCCAACCTCATCGAATGGTGGGATACGGAACGACCGAAAACGTCGACGCGATACTGAACCACTAAACAATGTGACGAATCAAGCATAAGATCCGAGCAGACACCCCCTGCGAGGCGACGGACGGAAAGCAGCTGATTGCTCCGTTGAGCGGCTCTTCACCGGCACGCCGACAGCATCACGGGCCGCCGACCGACTCGACCCTTCCCTCGGCAGCTCCCAGAACCGCGCCACCCCGGGCACGCTGCTTCAACTTCGATCCCATCGCCAACACTCCGACTCACGGTGGTATTGCAACGACCGGCTGAACCCAAGTCCCCCTAACGGACACCTCCGGAGTAGATGAGGACAGCCGCTCCGGCGTCGAGGAGCCTCTCCGGCCCCTGTTCGATGCGCGAGGATTTGGACATGCGTACCGATAGGGAATCGCTCTCCGCGTCGAGCGGGAGCCTCGCGCCCGCAGCGCGAGGCTCCTCTGACCCGGCCCGGCTCGAACGGGCTGCCACCCTCACCGTGCTGCGGGCAGGACACCCCCTTACTGGATTAGGGGTGCCTTGGGCGGGCGCATTCGACGGTAGTGCGGCGCGAGCCTCGGAGGGCTAGTGCGTCGATGCGTCCGGCGTCCGATGAGGGGTCGTCATCCGGCCGCCCAGGATGGCCGCGCATGAGACCGGAATCTCGCGGCGCTGTTTGTCGCAATAGACCCGCCCGATGAGATGCCCGATGGTGGGGCGTCAACTGACACACTGAGCGCACGGTCGCTCGTGGGATACGCCCGCGTCTCAACCGACAAGCAGGATGCGACCGCGTAGCGCGACGCGCTCCGGGCGGCCGGCGTCCCATCCGATCGGATCTACGTCGACTCGGGTCTGACCGGCCGGAACCGCGAGCGTCCCGCGCTACGAGAGGCGCTGGCTGCGTGCAACGCCGGATCGACTCTGCTCGTGACGAAGCTCGACCGGCTCGCGCGGTCCATCACAGACCCTCGCGACATCGTTGATGAGCTGACCCGCCGCGGGGTGAAGCTCAGCATCGGGGGATCGGTCCACGATCCGGAGGATCCGATCGGCCGGCTGCTGTTCGACGTGCTCGCGATGGTCGCGGAGTTCGAGGGGGATCTGATTCGTGCCCGCACTCGTGAGGGGATGAAGGTCGCGAAGGCCAAGGGGCGTCTGCGTGGCCGTCAGCCGAAGCTGTCGCCGAAGATCGAGGCGCATCTGGTCGCAGAGCATCGTGCCGGGAACTGCACCGTCGCCGAGTTCGCGGCGGAGTTCAAGGTCGCGCGGTCGACGGTCTATCGGGCGGTGCAGCGGGCTGATGCGCGCGCCGCTGGCGCTGTCGCCCTGGCGCCGCCGACGGAGGGCGCATGATGTCGGGGGCGGAGAGGGTACCTGCGCTGGTGCCGGAGAGGGTGGAAGTGCTGCCCGGGTGGTCTGCGCTTACACGTGTTCTCAGCACCGGGTGGGGAACTCTCGCCCAGGCGATCGCCTCTATCTGGCTTTTCGTCGGGTTCGCGGTCCGTCCTCCGGGATCGCGTCTGCCCCTTTTCGTGCCGCTGGTGCTGTTCTTCGCCGCTCTCGCTTGGTCAATGATCTGTCTCGCGATCGGCACGTCCAGGGTCACCGATGAGAAGGAAGCCGGTTACACGACCCTGGGGCTCGGGCGCATCACGGTTCCTGCGGATAATGCGAGAACGGGCGTCGTCCTGCGGGCGGCAGGCGAGCCGCACTGCCGACTCGTCGGCCGGGTCCGGCACTCCACCGCCGAGGCGTCCGCCGCTCAGTCGAACCGCGCGCCCTCCGGCCGCGGCGGCAGCACGAACAGGATCAGCAGGAACACGTAGCCGGCGATCGGCACGAGGATCGCGAGGATCCACAGCCCGCTGCGGTTCACGTCGTGCAGTCGCCGCCAGATCAGCGAGAGCGACGGGAGGAACGTCGCCAGGGCGATCGCGCCCGCGGCGAGCGACACCCAGAAGGTCTGGAACGGCGCGCCGCTCGGGTACGGGGTCAGCGTGAAGTCGAGGCGCCACGGACCGCCGTCGGCCAGCTGCAGCAGCCCTGTGAGGACGCTGCCGAGGAGGATGATCCACCAGTACTCGGCCCGGCTCGCCCTCCCGCGGAAGCGGAGGTAGTTGCCGAAGAAGCGGCGGAGCGCCGCCATCGGCGGAGCCCCGTAGTAGGGGAGGGTCAGCGGCGGCTCGAGGGTGCTCGGGCTCATCGGGTTCCGTCTCTCATCCCTCGACCGTATCCCCTGCTCCACGCACCGCCGCCGTCGCCCGGGCGTCGACGATCAGGCTGACGACGAGCCCCACCGCGACGATGACGATCGCGACCCACGGCAGCACGTCGAGCCCGCTCGCGTCGATCGCCAGTCCGCCGACGACCGCGCCGCCGCCGATGCCGATGTTGAACGCCGTCGTCTGGAGCGCCGCGGCGAGGCTCCGCAGCTGGAAGGAGGAGGTGCGCAGCATCCGGGTCTGCAGCATCGCCGGGATGCCGCCGAACGCGATGTTCCAGATCACCGCGGCGACGACCACGGCCGTGGCGGCGCCGGTGCCCGCGGCGACGGCCAGGCCCGCGAGCGCCAGCACGACCGCGATCGCGGCGACCACGAAGCCCGAGCGGGGGAACCGGTCGGTCGCGAAGCCGGCCAGGACGAGTCCGACCGCCCCTGCGCCGCCGAACGCGAAGAGCACGAGCGGCACCGTGTCGGGGGCGAAGGAGGCGTTCTCGAGCCAGGGCGTGATGTAGGTCGAGAGGGTGTTCTGGCCGATCAGCACCAGCAGGATGACGACGCAGACGCCGATGATGCGGGGGAGCGTCCGGTCCTTCCGCGCCGGCAGGCGGATCTCGCCGGTCCGCAGCGGGATGTGGTGGTCGACCGCGGGCAGGAACTTCACCACGATCAGCGCGAGCACGAGCACGACGCCGCCGAGGATCGCGAAGGTGGGCCGCCAGCCGAACGCGTGCCCGAGCGCCGTGCCCAGGGGGACGCCGAGGACGAAGGCCGCGGATCCGCCGCCCGCCGTGATAGCAGTCGCGCGGCCGAGCTGCTCCGGAGCGACGAGATGCGCGGAGTAGGCGGCGACGATCGCCCAGAAGAGGCCGTGGGCGAGCCCGCCGAGGATGCGCGCGCCGATGAGCAGCCCGAAGGTGGGGGCGAGCGCGGCGAGGACGTTGGCGACCGCGATGGTGCACAGCGCCACGAGGAGGAGGCTCTTGCGCGAGAAGCGCTGGGTCACCAGGGTCAGCGGAGTCGTCGCGACGACGACGGTCGCGGCGAAGATCGTGACGAGCTGGCCGGTGAGCGAGATGCTCACCCCGAGGTCGCGCGACATGTCGGGGATGAGCCCGGTCGGGAGGAACTCGCTCGTCACGGAGACGAAGACGGCGCCGGCGAGCGTGAGCAGGCCGATCCAGGGGAAGGCGGGGGCTTTCGCGGTGTCCTGAGGGTTCACGGTGTCCTGAGGTCGGGGGCGGGCGGGAGGGGGACGACCATCAAGCCTCGCACGCCCGCGCGGCGTCGGCGCGCGGGGGAGCCCACTGTCGTCCGGTGTTCATCCGCGGAGCGGAGCACCGGCACGTCCGGGTCGCCGTGCCGGTCCTCCGAGCAGGCGCGGCGCCGGCTACCACAGCGCCGCCCGCCCGTGCACGGGGTGGCCCCGGAGGCGCGGCTCGCCTGGGATGGAGGGGAGCGGCCCGATCCGGGTGCCGCGGACGGAGGAGCCATGCCCGACCAGTACACGTTCACGAACCCCGCCACCCAGTACCCGGATGTGACTCCGCCGGTCCAGCAGCAGCCCGAGCCCGGGCTGCAGTCGCGGATGACCCCGGTGCCGGACCTCGGCGAGGAGA
Organism: Rathayibacter sp. AY2B9; assembly: GCF_002931595.1. Classification (NCBI taxonomy): domain Bacteria; kingdom Bacillati; phylum Actinomycetota; class Actinomycetes; order Micrococcales; family Microbacteriaceae; genus Rathayibacter; species Rathayibacter sp. AY2B9. Next base: position 163,733 of record NZ_PSUB01000004.1, on the reverse strand, counting down.
GCTACCGCGGCACCGGCCGGCTCGCGGGCCGCCGCGCGCTCATCACGGGAGCCGACTCCGGGATCGGCGCCGCCGTGGCCATCGCCTTCGCCCGCGAGGGGGCCGACGTCGCCCTCGCCTACCTCCCGAGCGAGGAGGAGGACGCGCAGCACGTGATCGGGCTGATCCGCGCGGAGGGGCGCACCGCCGTGCCGATCCCCGGCGATCTCACGAGTGCCGAGTACTGCACGCGGCTCGTGGCGGAGGCGGTCGAGGGCCTCGGCGGGCTCGACGCGGTGGTCAACGTGGCCGGGAAGCAGATATGGAAGGAGGACCTGCTCGACATCACCGACGAGCAGTTCGAGGCGACCTTCGCGGTCAACGTCTTCGCTCCGTTCCGGATCATCCGCGCGGCCCTCCCGCACCTGCCCGCGGGCGCCACGATCATCAACACGGCGTCGGCGGAGGCGCACAAGCCCGCCCCCGACCGCCTCGACTACGCGATGACGAAGGGCGCGATCAACAACCTCTCGAAGGGCCTCGCGCAGCAGCTCGCCGCGAAGGGCATCCGCGTGAACGTCGTGGCGCCCGGCCCGACGTGGACCGCCCTGCAGGTGAGCGGCGGCGTCGACCCCGAGAGCCTGCCCGACTTCGGCTCCAGCGAGTCGCCGATGGGCCGTGCCGCGCAGCCCGCCGAGCAGGCCCCGGCCTACGTGTTCCTGGCGTCCGCCGAGTCGAGCTTCGTCGCCGGCGAGACCCTCAACGTGAACGGCGGCATGGTCTCGCCCTGACGCGCCGCGGCGCAGCCGCTCGCTGCTGTGCCGCCGAGCCGCCTCCCTCCTGCGCGAGACACGGGCTCGCGTCAACCCTCTCCCGAGCGGCGGGGGGAGCGAGGTGCCATGGAGGGACCACCACGAAGGAGCACCATGAGCACCACGACCGTCCTCCCCATCGAGACCTACTCCGACGAGCAGGGCTGGCACAACCGCATCGCCCACGCCCGGGTCCCGCTGAGCCACCACGAGTCGCGCCAGGAGGCGGAGGAGGTCGGCGAGGAGATCGCCGAGCAGCGCGGCGGGGAGCACGTCGTCCTCGGCTGACGGCCGGCGCGGGGCGCGGCATGCCGTGCCCGATCGGGGAACGCGCCCGGCCCGCGGAAGGCGCCGGGCCCGCAAGTCGCGCCCGGACCGCAGGCGCCCGCTCCGCAGACGCCCCGCGCGTGTAGCGCCCTCGGCCCCACCCGGTCAACCTTCTCGACCTCCCGGCCCCCTCCTCTCTAGCGTGGCCCGTCGTGCTCGCTCCCGAGCGCGCGACGAGAGGACGACATGGCCACCACGAGCGACGCCCCCGCGACCGGAGAGGCCGGCGGCACCTCCCTGCGCCGCCGCATCACCGGCCCGCTGCTCTACTTCTTCATCCTCGGCGACGTCCTCGGCGCGGGCATCTACGCCCTCATGGGCACGCTCTCGGCGGAGGTCGGCGGCGCCGTCTGGATGCCCCTCCTGCTCGCGCTCGGCCTCGCGCTGCTGACCGCCGGCTCCTATGCCGAGCTGGTGACCAAGTACCCGAAGGCGGGAGGCGCGGCGGTGTTCGCGCAGCGGGCCTTCAAGCGCCCGATCGTCTCGTTCCTGGTCGGCTTCGCCATGCTCGCGGCCGGAGTGACCAGCGCGGCCGGCCTGTCGCTCGCGTTCGCCGGCGACTACCTCGGCACCTTCCTCGACGTGCCGACCGTGCCGACGGCCATCGTCTTCCTGATCCTCGTCGCGTGCCTCAACGCGCGGGGAGTCGCGGAGTCGCTGCTCAGCAACACGGTGATGACCGTGATCGAGGTCGGCGGCCTGCTGATCGTGATCGGATGCGTCGCGCTGCTGGTGGCGGGCGGAGGCGGCGACCTCGCCCGCACGGTCGAGCTCAGCTCCGAGCAGGCGCCGGCGCTGGCGGTGCTCGGCGCGGCGATCATCGCGTACTACTCCTTCGTCGGCTTCGAGACCTCGGCCAACATCGCCGAGGAGATCCGCGATCCCAGCCGCGTCTACCCGCGCGCGCTGTTCGGCTCGCTGCTGACGGCCGGTGCGGTGTACGTCCTGGTCGGCCTGGCGAGCTCGATCGCGCTGCCCGCCGACGAGCTGTCCGGATCCTCCGCCCCGCTGCTCGACGTCGTGACGGCGAGCGGAGCCGGGGTGCCGGCGTGGCTGTTCAGCCTGATCGCGCTCGTCGCGGTCGCCAACGGAGCGCTGCTGACGATGATCATGGCGAGCCGCGTCACCTACGGCATGGCGAAGGACGGCCTCCTCCCGGACGTGCTCGGCCGCGTGCTGCCGAAGCGCCGCACGCCGTGGGTGGCCATCGCGGTGACCACGCTGGCCGCATGCCTCCTGACCCTGGTCGGCGATCTGGCGACCCTCGCCGAGACCGTGGTGCTGCTCCTCCTGCTGGTGTTCATCAGCACGAACGTCTCGGTGCTCGTGCTGCGGCGCGACAAGGTCGAGCACGACCACTTCCGCGTGTGGACGGCGATCCCCGTGCTCGGCGTCGCCTCGTGCGTGCTGCTCCTCAGCCAGCAGGACCCGATCGTCTGGCTCTACGCGGGGATCCTCCTCGTGGTCGGAGTCCTCGTGCACCTGGCGACCCGCCGCTCCTCCCGCCGCACCGCCTGATCCGCTGACGGTCCCGGCGGGGCCGCCGCTCCGCCGGACCGTCCCTCCCGACCGCCCCAACCGCTCCGCTCTCCCCGCGACCGGTCAAGCCCCTGGGCGGACGGCCGTCCGGGGCGTGGGATGGGGGGAACGGAAGGAGCACGAATGACCGACACACCCTCCCGCGAGGAGCTGCCGCTCCCCGACTGGAACGACATCCCGCTCGGCACGCTCGCGGAGCGCATCCGCCCGCTCGACGAGGCCGGCCTCGTCGTGCTGCTCGCCTACGAGGAGGCGCACGGGCACCGCCTGCCGGTGACGACGATCCTGCACTCGCGCCTCGAGCAGCTGCGCGGGGGAGCGGAGCCGGCAGGCAGCGTGCCGGAGTCGCTGCCCGAGGTGTCCCGCTCGTCCGGCTCGCCGGTCTCGCCGGCGACGTCCGGTCCGCCGGTCAACCCGCCCTCGCACGGAGTGCCGACGAACCCGGCTCAGCCGCGCTGACGGCGGCGGGCGGAGTCGCGGTCGCGGCGGCTCCGCTCCCGCCGCGCGCTGCCCAGGGCCTGCTCAGCGCGCACGGGCAGACTGTCCGGAGCCGACGACGGCGACCGGACGAGGGAGCAGTACCCGGAACGCGACAAGACTGACTCGTAGGAGCTGTCATGTCCTGGATCGTCCTCATCCTCTCCGGTGTCCTCGAGGGCGTGTGGGCCACCGCCCTCGGCAAGTCGGAGGGATTCACCCGGCTCGGCCCGTCGGTCGTCTTCGGCGTCGGCGTCGTCGCGAGCATGGCCGGCCTCGCCTACGCGATGCGCGAGCTGCCCACCGGCACCGCGTACGCGGTCTGGGTCGGGATCGGCGCTTCGCTGACCGTCCTCTACGGCATGTTCTTCGGCGGCGAGGGCTTCTCGCTCGTGCGCACGCTGCTGGTCCTCGGGATCGTCGGCTGCGTTGTCGGCCTGAAGCTCGTGCACTGACCTGGCAGCCGTCCTCTCCTCCGCGACAGGCCGCTCCCGTACGCGACACGCCGACGGAGGCGCGCCGGACTGGCATCTCGCCGAGGGTCCGAGGCCGGTGGTTGCAGGACGCCGCGCGTTCCACCTAGGCTCGGCGCATCAGGGGAGAACGATCGTTCTACGGTTCTCCCCGCCCCCCCAAGGAGGACTCATGCCCACTCGTACCGCACGCACCGCCTGGAACGGCTCGCTCGAGACCGGCGAGGGCCAGGTCGAGCTCTCGAGCTCGAAGATCGGCACCTACGACGTCTCGTTCCCCAAGCGCGCCGCCGACGACGCCAACGGCTCGACCAGCCCCGAGGAGCTCCTCGCGGCCGCCCACTCCGCCTGCTACGCGATGCAGTTCTCGGCCGTCCTCGGCCAGGCCGGCGGCACCGTCGAGGCGCTCGACGTCCGCGCCGACGTCTCGCTCGGCCCGGACTCGGCCGGCGGATTCAAGCTCACCGGCATCAAGCTCGTCGTGAGCGGCGAGGTCTCCGGCATCGACGAGGCCGCCTTCCTCAAGGCCGCCGACGAGGCCAAGGAGACCTGCCCCGTCAGCAAGGCGCTCACCGGAGTCGACATCACGCTCGACGCCACCTTCGAGGGCTGAGCCCCTCCGCACGTCCGTAGCACCCCGTCGCGCATCGCGGCGGGGTGCTCGTGCGTCCGGCGCGGCGTATCGAGACCCCCGCCCCCACCGGCCGCCCGGCGCCCCCTGTCGTCAGACCGCCGCCGGCGCGTAGCGGAAGCCGGCGCCGAGGTGCTCCTCCGGCAGCCGGTCGCCGCGGCCGTGCAGCTTCTGGCGGAGGCTGCCCTCGACGTACTCCTCCGGGTACGCGCCGCGGCTGCGCAGCTCCGGCACGATGAACTCCACCACGTCCTCGAAGGTGCCGGGCGTGATCGCGTAGGCGAGGTTGAACCCGTCCACGTCGGTCTCCTCGACCCACTCCTGCAGGTGGTCGGCGACCTCCGCGGGCGAGCCGACGACGAACGGGCCGAGCCCGCCGATCACGCTGAGCTTGGCGATGTCGCGGACCTTCCACTCCGAGCCGTCCTCGTTCGCCTCCTGGAAGTTGGCGACGGCCGACTGGATCGCGTTGCTCTTCACGTTGCCGATCGGCTCGTCGAGGTCGTACTGCGACAGATCGATGCCCATCCAGCCCGACATGAAGACCAGCGCCCCCTCCTCGCTCCCGTAGGAGAGGTAGTCGCGGTGCTTCTCGTGCGCGGCCTCGCTGGTCTCGGCGGTGATGATCGTCAGCAGCGTGTAGATCTTCGCGGAGTAGCGGTCGCGGCCGGCCGCCTCGAGGGCGTCGCGGATGCGCGAGACGGTCGCCTTCAGGCCGGCCTTCGTCGAGGATGCGACGAAGATCGCCTCCGCGTTGCCCGCCGCGAAGCGGATGCCGCGCGGTGAGGCTCCCGCCTGGTAGATGACGGGGGTCCGCTGCACCGACGGCTCCGAGAGGTGGATGCCGGGGACGGTGAAGTTCTTGCCGCGGTGCCCGATCTCGTGCACCTTCGCCGGGTCGGTGAACACGCCGGACTCGCGGTCACGGACGACCGCGTCGTCCTCCCACGACCCCTCCCACAGCTTGTAGAGCACCTCGAGGTACTCGTCGGCGACGTCGTAGCGGTCGTCGTGCTCGAGCTGGTCCTCGTGGCCCATGTTGCGGGCGGCGCTGGGGAGGTAGCCGGTGACGACGTTCCAGCCCACGCGGCCTTTCGTCAGGTGGTCGAGCGTCGACATGCGCCGCGCGAACGGGTACGGGTGCTCGTAGGCGGTGCCCGCGGTGATGCCGAAGCCGAGGTGCTCGGTCGCGGCGGCCATCGCCGAGACGAGGAGGATCGGGTCGTTGACGGGGACCTGCGCGCCGTGGCGGATCGCCGCCTCGTTCGAGCCGCCGTAGACGTCGTAGGTGCCGAGCACGTCGGCGATGAAGATGCCGTCGAACGTGCCGCGCTCGAGCAGCTTCGCCAGGTCGGTCCAGTACGAGAGGTCCTTGTAGCGCCAGGACTGGTCCTGGGGGTGGCGCCACATGCCCGAGGACTGATGGGCGACGCAGTTCATGTCGAAGGCATTGAAGCGGATCTGGCGGGTCATGGAGTCGATAGTGCCCAGCGGAGCCGCGAACGGGTACCGAGCGCGACGCACGGCGTCACAAAGCGACGCCCGTCGAGGCGCCCGGCAGGTCTGGGTGGTCGGCGACGTCCTCGACGAGCTGGCCGACCTCGAGGACCGCATCGGCAGCGCGATGATCGAGAGTCGGAACGGGTGATGCGCCGGGGCGCACCGCCCCCGTCCGCCGACCGGGCGGCTCCTCCTCCTACGCCAGCTCGCGCCCCAGGAAGCGCACGTGCTCGCCGATCTGGAACGCCTCGCCGCCCTCGTGGCCGTTGAAGGGGTAGACGCGGATCTCGCGGGGTCCGGCATAGCGGTTGTAGGAGGCGTAGACGGTGGACGGCGGGCAGATGTCGTCGCGGAGCGCCACCGAGAACAGCGCGGGGGACTGCGCGTAGGGGGCGAAGGAGGTGCCGTCGAAGTACGAGAGGGTGTCGAACACGCGCGCCTCGGCGCCGCGGTGGGTGTGCAGGTACTGCACGATCTCGCCGTACGGCATCGTGTCGACCAGCCGCACGGCGTGCGGGATGTGGGAGAGGAACGGCACGTCGACGATCGCCGCGCGCGCCGACTCCGACTCGCCGAGCAGGCCCAGGATCCCCGTGACGGCCAGGGCGATCCCGCCTCCCTGGCTGCCGCCCGAGACGGCCACGCGGGAGGCGTCGACCGCGGGGTGCGCGCGCAGCACGTCGAGCGCTCGGACGGCGTCGGTGAAGACGCGGCGGTAGAAGTGCTCCGCGGGCGACTCGATGCCCTGCGTCATGAAGCCGGAGACGTGCGGCCCGCTGCCCACCGGGTCGGGCGTCGCTCCGGAGCGGTGCCCGGACCCCTGGCCGCGGGTGTCCATGACCAGGTGCGCGTAGCCGGCGGCCGACATCGCGGTCCACTCCGCGAGCTGCCCGCGGCCGCCTCCGTAGCCGATGAAGGTCACGAGCCCGGGGAGGGGGCCCTCGATGCCGCGGGGGAGGATCAGCCACGCGCGGATCGGGTGGCCGCCGAAGCCGGAGTAGGTGACGTCGAAGGTGTCGAGCAGTCCGAAGCCGGCGTCGACCCGCTCGAGGCGCGGCTCGGTCGCGACGGCCCTCGCCTCGGCGATCGTGTCGCGCCAGAACTCGGCGAACCCGGCGGGCTCGGCGATCTCGGGGGCGTACTGCTCGAGGAGGTCGAGCGGGAGGTCGTACTGCGGCATCACGGACTCCTTCTCGGGCAGCGGCGCCCGAGGACCGAGGCTACTGGAGGGACGGGCCGACCTGGGTGCGGCGTGGGAGAACGCCGCAGAGCGGAATGCCGGGGCACTCTCCGCGTTCTCCTCAGCATGACGACGTACGGAATCATCGGAGCAGGCAACATCGGCAGCCAGGTCGCACGGGCGGTCATCGCCCTCGGAGACGAGGTGGTCATCGCGAACTCGCGCGGCCCCGAGACCCTCGCCGACCTCATCGCGGAGCTCGGCCCGAAGGCCCGCGCCGCCACGGCTCAGGAGGCGGCCGAGGCCGCCGAGATCGCCGTGGTGACGGTGCCGCTGAAGAACCTCGAGGAGGTGCCGGTCGCCCCGCTCGCCGGCAAGATCGTCCTCGACACGAACAACTACTACTTCGAGCGCGACGGCCGCATCGAGGCGCTCGACAAGGGCGAGACCACGACCAGCGAGATGCTCCAGCAGCACCTCCCGGAGTCGAAGGTCGTCAAGGCGTTCAACCACATCATGGCCGCCGACATCACCACCGACGGCACCCCGGCCGGCACGCCCGACCGCCGCGCTCTCGCGACGTCGAGCGACTACCCCGAGGCGATCCACTTCGTGACCGACCTCTACGACCGGATCGGCTTCGACACCGTCGCGATCACGCCGCTGAGCGAGTCGTGGCGCGTCGAGCGCGACCGCCCCGCCTACGTGGTGCGGCAGAACCGCGAGGAGCTCGAGGCCAACCTCGCGAAGGCCCCCCGCACGGTCTGATCCAGTCTCTCGGAGGGGAGCGGTGCTGCGGCGCCGCTCCCCTTCTGCATGTCCGGACGGCCTCCGGAGGCGCGCCCGGGACGGCTCCCTCGGCGCTCGCCGCCGCCGGGCCTGCGATAGTCGAGAGGACCAGCCACGCACCAGAGAGCCCCGATCGGGCTCCGAGAGGAGAGGCCTGCCATGCCCTCGACACCCCGTTCCGTCCCCTCCCGCTCCGGGCTCTCGCGCCGCAGCGTCGTGATCGGCGGTCTCGCGGTGCTCCCGCTGCTCAGCGCCTGCACGCCCGACTCCTCCGCTCCGGACGACGCCCAGCAGGAGGCGCCCCGCACCCGCACCGCGGCTCCGAGCGGGCCGGTGGCGCTCGCCCCGGACGCGCTCGCCGCGAGTGCGGCCCTGTTCGCCTCGGCTCCGCTGGTCGTCCTGGTCGAGGACGTCGCCGAGTCCCGCCTGCGCGCCGCCCAGGTGAGCATCGCCTGGGGCGTGCCGCTGCTGGTCGGCTCGGCGGGATCCGGAGCGACGGCCGCCCCGACCGCGGGCGCCGCGGCCGCGGGATCCACGGCTTCCGAGACGCCGTCCGACTCCGCGACGCCGTCCGACTCCGCGACGCCGTCCGACTCGGCGGGTCCGTCCGACTCCGCGTTCCCGTCCGCCATACCGTCCTCCACCGCTCCGACCTCCGACGCCCTCGCCGCCGAGTTCGCCCGCCTCGGCGTGACCCGCGCGCTCGCGATCGGCGACGTCACCGCGCCCGAGGGCGTCGACGTCGTCGCCTCCGCCTCCGACGCGGCCGCCCTCAGCACCGCGTCCGGCGTGACCGTGACCGACCTGGCGCTCGCCGACCTCGCCGCCGCCGCGCCGTCCAACGCCTCCGACGCTCCGTTCGGCGCCCTCCCGGCCCGGGCCGACGCCCTGACCGGCCTGCACGCCCTCGCCCGCGCGCAGGACGCCGACATCGCCGCGCTGGCGACCGCCCGCGCGGCCGGCGTGCCCGTCACCGTGATCGACGGCGACGACCTGCTCGCCTCGGGCGGAGCCGTGACCGCGATCGCCGAGGCCGACGCCTCCTGCACGCTGCTGCTCGGCCCCGTGCTCGCCGCCCAGCCCGAGCCCGAGTGGGCCGTGCGCGCGGCCGCGAGCGGCTGGCAGCTGCCGGGCGGCGGCCAGCGGATGTTCGGCGGGCACCTCTTCGTCGCGATCTACGGCACTCCGGGCGCTCCCGTCCTCGGCGTGCTGGGGGAGCAGGGCCTCGAGCCCACGATCGCGCGGGCGGAGGCGGTGGCCGAGCCGTACCGGGCGCTCACCGACAAGCAGGTCGTGCCGAGCCTCGAGATCATCACCACGGTCGCGGCGGGCGACCCCGGCAAGGACGGCGACTACTCCAACGAGCTCGACGCCGCCGACATCCGCCCCTACATCGACGCGGCGCAGGCGGCGGGGATGTACGTGGTGCTCGACCTGCAGTCGGGGCTGACCGACTTCCTCACCCAGGCGAAGCAGTACGCGGACCTCCTGTCGCTGCCCAACGTCGGCCTCGCGCTCGACCCGGAGTGGCGCCTGCTGCCCGGCCAGAAGCCGCTGGAGCAGATCGGGCGCGTCTCGGCCGCCGAGGTCGACAGCGTGTCGGAGTGGCTGGCCGACCTGGTGCAGAGCGAGGGGCTGCCGCCGAAGATGTTCGTGCTGCACCAGTTCCGGCTGTCGATGCTGCAGGACCGCGACAGCATCCGCCGCGACCGGCCCGAGCTGGAGTTCCTCATCCACGTCGACGGCCAGGGCTCGCAGCCCGACAAGCAGGCGACCTGGGACGCGCTGCACGAGGGCGCCCCCGAGGGCATCGCCTGGGGCTGGAAGAACTTCTACGACGAGGACGCGCCCATGCTCACCCCCGCCGAGACCATGGCCGAGGTGCGCCCCCTCCCCGACCTCGTCACCTACCAGTAGGAGGAGACCGAGGGCGGGCGTCAGCGGCGCAGGAGCTCGCCGGAGACGACGCCCGCCTCGACCTCCTCGAGGGCGCGGCCGCGGGTCTCGGGCACGCGCTTCCAGATGAAGACGAGCGCGAGCAGGCCGACGGCGCCGAACAGGAAGAACGTTCCGGTGATGCCGACGCCGGAGACGAGGGTGGGGAAGAACAGGCCGAGCACCGCGTTCGTGATCCAGTGGCAGAAGATCGCGATGCCGACGCCGACGCCGCGGATCCGCAGCGGGAAGATCTCGGACAGCATCACCCAGGTGACGATGTTGAGGAACGTCTGCATGCTCCCCACGAACGCGACGACCAGCACCAGGATCACGTACGGCCGCGCCGGGTTCCCCACGGGGAGCGCGACGGAGGCGATGCCGATCAGGAAGTGCATCGCGGTGGTCAGGGAGTAGCCGAGCAGGAGGGTCGTGCGGCGGTTCATCGTCTGCATGAGCCGCAGCCCGATCAGGCCGCCGATCACGGCGATCGCCCCGGGTGCGATGTTGGCGACGAGCGCGCCGTCGTGGTCGAAGCCCGCCTCCTTCAGCACCGACTGGCCGTAGTACATGATCGAGTTGATGCCGGTGAGCTGCTGGGCGACTCCGATCCCGATGCCGACCAGCAGGATGCGCACCGCCCAGCGCTCGCGCAGCGCCTGCAGCAGGGGGATCCTCGGGCCGTCCTTCGCGCCGATCGAGCGGGCGATGGTCTCCGCCTCCGCATGGGCCCGGTCGGGCGTCCGGATGGTGGTGAGCACGCCGAGCGCCTCGTCGCGGCGGCCGTGCGCGATCAGCCAGCGCGGCGACTCCGGGACCCGGGTCATGCCCAGCAGGAGCGCTGCGGCGGGGAGCGCGGCGACGGCGAGCATGATCCGCCAGACGCCGGGCAGCTCGCCCCAGACGGTGCCGATGACGGCGTTGGCCACGAAGGCGGCGAGCTGGCCGATCACGATCATCAGCTCGTTGCGGCCGGCGAGCGAGCCGCGGATCTCGGAGGGGGAGATCTCGGAGAGGTAGATCGGCACGACCACCGAGGCGCCGCCGACGGCCAGTCCGAGGACCGCCCGCCCGAGGACCATCACGCCGAAGCCCGGCGCCACCACGCAGACGAGGGCGCCGACGAGGAAGAGCACGGCGAGCAGGCGGATCGTGGTCCGCCTCCCGAGGGCGTCGGCGAGGCGTCCGCCCGAGATCGCGCCGATCGCGGCGGCGAAGAGGAGCGAGCTGGTGACGACCCCCTCGGTCAGCGCGGTGAGGCCCAGCTCGGCCGACATCGGCTCGAGGGCGCCGTTGATGACGCCGGTGTCGTAGCCGAAGAGGAGGCCGCCGAGGGTCGCGATGAGCGCGATGAGGCCGAGACGCCGAGTCGGCGCCTCCAGGGAGGTGGTGGTCATCCGCTCACTCTGACGCATGGCCGCGCGGTGAGCGAACCCTGGACCGTCGGGGGAACCCGGTGTAGCGGATCCCCCCGACGGCCCGGCGTCCCCTCGGCGGCACGGAGGAGGAGGGAGCGAGCGGAGGGGGCGCTCAGGAGGAGACGCGCGCGCCCTCGCGCAGGCCCTCCTCCTTGGCCTGCTGCACCAGGGCGGCGATGCGACGGCGCGAGCGCGAGCGCCCGGCGAGCAGCGCCGCGAGGATGAGGGCGACGCCGAGGATCACGAGCAGCTGCGGGACCGGCACGGCGGCGACCGTGATCGACTCCGTCACGGGAGCGGTGGCGACCGGCTCCTGATCGGCGGCGGCGACGGTCGGTGCGATGGTCAGGTCGGCGCCGACTCCGAAGAGGGGCCAGATGCCGTCGAGCTGCACCGAGACGCTGCGCCGATCGCCGGGCAGCAGCTCCTGCTGGGGCGCGTCGGCCGCGACGACGGGGGCGGTGGCGCCCTGGGCGCTCGCCGTGCCGTCGAGCAGCAGGCGCACGTTGCCGGTGTTCACCACGTCGGCGACGAGCGAGAGGGAGCCGGGCTGGAACGGGTTCCAGGAGAGGCGGTAGTCGCTGGCCAGGTCCTCGACGGAGAAGGAGGGGGTCACCTCGCCGGTCACGCGGGTCATCACGCGGAAGCCGATGCGGCTCTCCACTCCGACGTTCGCACCTCCCGCCTCGGTGCCCTGCGAGAGCACGGAGGCGGCGATGCCGGCGGCGTGGTCGCCGGGGGTGGCGTTGTCGGGGACCGTCACGGTGAACGGCACCACGCCGCTGCTGCCCGGATCGACGGTCACGGTCTCGGGGGCGGAGATCCACAGCCCGGCGTCGACCGACTCCTGGTCCGAGTTGAGCATGTTGAAGCGGCCGGTGTCGGTGAAGTAGCCGTCGGCGCTGGTGATGCTGAAGGTCACGGGCTGGTCGCTGAGGTTCCGCACGACCGCCTCGTCCGAGGCGCTCGCGCCGGGGGCGAGCTCGAGCTCGACCCACGCGCGCTTGTCGGGGACGCCGTCGGTGGAGGGGCTGACCGCCCAGGTGATCGCTCCGTCGGCCGCGACGGCCGCCGGAGCGACTCCCGCGCCGAGGAGGGCGACGATCAGCGCGAGCAGCGCGGGGAGGAGCGGGCGGCGGGGAGCGGCGGAGCGGCGCGGAGCAGTCATCAGAACCTCATGGTCGCACGGGGGAAGCACGACGCGGCCGGGCGGGCGGGCCCGGCCGCGTCGGCCGTGGTGGGATCGCGGCCGAGGGAGTGCGTCCCCCGGCCGCGACGGGTCACTCGAAGAGCGACAGGGTGATGGTGGACGAGTACGCGCCGGCGTCCACGTTCACGGGGGTGCGGAGGAAGAGGTCGGCGTCGGCGCTCCAGGAGCCCTCGGGGTTGACCTGCTGGGAGTTGCTGGCGACGATCGCGAGCAGCTCCTTGCCCTTCAGGCCGACGCCGTTGACGCCGCCGTCGATGGCGGTGCCGACCTCATCGCCCGCGGCGACCTCGCCGAGGTCTCCACCCTCGACCAGGTCCGGGGTCCAGCCGAGGTTCTCGGCGCCGATGGTCGAGCCGTCGGCCGACGTGAAGTCGCTCGCCGTGCCGATGACGTACCACGCGGAGTCGGGGGAGACGTCCGCGGCGTCACGGGTGTCGGTGACCGTGACGGTGGGCAGGGTGCCGGTGAACTGGCGGCGGACGTTGTCCGAGCCGGTCTCGGTCAGCGTCGTCGAGTCCGCGGCGACGGTCATCGAGAGGGCGCCGGTCCCGGGGAGGTCGGCGATGTCGACGTTGACGTCGACGTCGTCGTTGCCGTAGTTGGCCTCGGCGGCGAAAGCCGTTCCGGCGACTCCGAGCAGGAGGACGCCTCCGGCCAGTCCGGCGGCTCCGCGGATCAGAAGGGATCGGGTGTTCATGTCGGGTGTTCTCCGTTCTCCGGCCGGCGTCGTCGCCGGCTCGATCTCAGTGGGTGTGGGTCGTGCCCGCGGGTCAGCTGCAGCTTGCCGCGGAGTAGGGGGCGGTCGTGGAGGCCGTGGCCGGCTTCCCGCCGATGAACGCGGTCGCCGTGGCGGTCGCGGATCCGTCGGTCACGCTGGTCGCCCGGGTGGTGAAGGCGGCCGAGACGGTGGCGCCGGGAGCGACGTCGGCGAAGCTCTTGGAGCCCCACGTCGTGCCGATCACGATCTTCGCGGCGAAGGCGTTCGGGTTCGTGGCGGTCGCGGTGACGACGATCTTCCCCGCGACGCAGCGCGTCGTGGCGGTCGTGGTCACGGCGATCCCGGGTGCCGAGTCGGTCACGGGGCCGACGGAGGCGGAGGCCGTCGCCGGCGTCCACTGCGGCTTCGCGGCGGTCACGGCCACCGAGATCGTCGCTCCGCGGTCGGCGGCGGTGAGCGTGTAGCTCGACGCCGTCGCCCCGCTGATCGCGGTCCCGCCGCGCTTCCACTGGAAGCCGGTCGCCGTCCACGGGGAGGAGGCGGAGGCGGTCAGCGTGCTGCCCACCGTCGCCTTCCCCGTGATCGAGGCCGCGAGCGGCGCGGAGTCGACGATCGTCTGCGCCGCGACGCTCGTGAGGGTCGGGACGACCTTCTGCATGAGACCGGTCGTCTTGTCGAAGGTCACCCGGTCGATCGTCGTCTCGCGGTGCTGGCCGTCTCCGCCGGGGATGGCGAAGCGGTGGTAGGCGATGTACCAGTCGTCCGTGCCGGGCACGTTGACGATCGAGTTGTGGCCCGTGGCGAGGATGCCCTGCGACGGGTCCTTCTCGAGGATCACGCCGCGGTAGGTCCACGGTCCGTCGACGCTGGTCGAGGTCGCATAGCCGACCTTGTAGTTCTCGGAGCCGGTGTCGTCGATCGAGTAGGTGAGGTGGTACAGACCGTCGCGGTAGTTCAGGAACGCACCCTCGCGGAAGTCGGTCAGACCGCTGATCTTCTTGATCGTGCCGGTCTTGATCGAGAGCATGTCGTCGGACAGCTCGCCGTAGAGCGGGTCGCCGTTGCCCCAGAAGAGGTAGCTCTTGCCGGTCTTCGGGTCGGTGAACGCGGCGGGGTCGATCGCCTGGCCGGACCGCACGGACTCGCCGTTGGTGATCATCGCGGTCGGCTGCGCCGTGAACGGTCCCATCGGGCTGTCCGCGACCGCGACTCCGATCGTCTTGCGGTTCAGCGAGGAGTTCTCGCCGGAGAAGTAGAAGTAGTACTTCCCGTTCTTCTCGGTGATCGTCGGCGCCCAGGCGTTGCCGGTCGCCCACGGCACGTTGCCGTTCGCGCCGTCCAGCGTCAGGAAGGGCTGCTCCGAGCGGGTCCAGTCGATGAGGTTCTTCGAGGACCAGGCGTAGAAGGTCTTGCCGCCCCAGCCGGCGAAGCCGTCCGAGGTCGCGTACAGGTAGTAGGTGTCGCCGAAGACCGCGATGTTCGGGTCGGCGTTCAGGCCTGCGAGGACGGGGGACTTCATGACGACGGCCTTCAGGGTCCAGGTGGTCGCGGTGCCGCCGGCGGCGGGCGTGAGCACGACCGTCTGCGGGGTGGAGAGGTCGCGGACGGTGCCGGAGGCGGGGCTCGCCGTGACGCCGGCCGCGGTGGAGAAGGTCGGGGTGAGCTTCGTCAGGTCGGTCCCCGGCTTCACCGGGAAGGTGACCGTCCTGCTCGCCGAGTCGACGATCGGGGCCGTCTTCAGGACGTCGCCGCTGAGCGACAGGTCGACCAGGGCCGACGTGTTGCCGGAGGCGGCGAGCACCTCGGAGGCGCTGAGGGCCCGGTTGTAGACCGAGAACTCGCGGATCTGGCCGCGGAAGCGGTTGTCGGCGTCGTAGTTCGAGCGCCCGATGTAGTTCGCCGAGGTGGAGCCGCCGCCGATGTCCTTCGGGTCGGTCGTGACGGTGCCGCTGGCGACCTTCACTCCGTCGAGGTAGATCGTGCCGGTGGTGCCGGAGAGCGTGTACGTCAGGTGCGCCCAGGTGCCGCGGGGGAGGGCCGAGCCGCCGGCGACGGTCTGCTCGGTGGTGTAGTTCCCGGTCGCGATGCTGGTGCGGTAGTTGTTGCCCGAGGTGAAGAGGTAGCCGTCGCCGGCGCCGTTCGTGGTGTTGCCCAGGCCGTAGAGGAAGTAGGCGCCGCCCTGCGCGGGGTCGATCCAGACGTCGGACTGGATGGTGAGGTCCGTCACTCCGGCGAGCAGGTCGTTCGGCAGCTTGACGTAGTCGTCGGTGCCGTCGAGCTGCAGGGCGCCGTCCTTCCAGGTGCCACCCGAGGGCAGCGTGCCGTTCTGGTTGTTGCCCGAGCTGTCGCGCACCGTGGTGCCCGAGCCGCCGTCGAAGGTGTAGCGGAGGATCTCGCCGGCCGCGTTGACCGGCTTCGCGGCGGGGCCGGTGCTGCTGGTGCCGTAGGCGGCCGTCAGGCGCGCCTCCTCAGCGCTCGAGAGGCGGAGCACCGAGCCGTGGCGGAAGGGCTTCGAGAACGAGTACGTGTTCGCGCCGGTGGTGCCGACAGGAAGCGCCGTGAACCGCATGTCCGCGAGGGTGTCGGTGACGTAGGCGGAGTAGCCGAACGAGTCGCCCATGACGACCCAGCGGCCGTCGGGCAGCTGGTAGACGGTGAGGCCCTCGAGGTGGTCGGAGAGGCCGCGGGACTTCTCCTCGCCGAAGCCGATCACGCGGGTCCAGGGGCCGGCGAGACTCGGGGCCTTGTCGACGACCGTGCGCCAGTCGGCGGTGGAGAAGCGGTAGTACGTGTCCCCCTCCTTCGCGATGGTCGTGTCGATGATGCTGCCGCGGCTCCCGCCGCCGGCGGCGGGGTTCTCGTCCAGCCAGACCTTCGGGGTGGAGAAGCCGACGAAGTCGCGCGTGGTCGAGACGTAGACGCGCTGGGCGGAGGCCCCGCCGGTCAGCGTCTTGTCGCGGGCGGCCCAGTAGACGTAGTACTGGCCGGTCGCGTCGTCCCAGATCGCCTCAGGAGCCCAGACGTTGCCCGCGTCGGGGAAGCCGGCGAAGACGATGCTCTGATCGCTCCAGTTCACGAGGTCCGTCGAGCGCCAGACGACGAGGTTCTTGCTCGCGTTGGTCTGGTCCCAGGTACCGCCGGGAGCGGTGCCCTCGGCGTGCAGGTCGGTGCCGATGATCCAGTACTCGTCGCCGGTGGGGGAGCGCACGAGGTGCGGATCGCGGACGCCGAGGGTGCCGCCGAGGTTGGCGAGCACGGACTTGTCGTTGTTGAGCTTCGACCAGTGCAGACCGTCGGTGCTGGAGCCGAAGTAGATCTTCTCGTAGTCGGTCGAGGCGAAGTGGGTCCAGAGGTAGCCCGCGTCGTACTCGGTGTCGAGGTCCGCGGGAGCCGCGGTCACCGTGACGGGCAGCTGCCGGGTCGCGGTCGTGCCGGCGATCGTCGCGGTGAGTGTGACGGGCGTGGCGGCGGACCGGCGCTTCACGACGCCGGTCGTGCTGAGCACGGCCGAGTTCGAGGAGGCCCAGGCGACGTCGTAGGAGCCGGCCTTCGCGGGCAGCGTCACATTGCCGCGGACGTCGCCGGAGTTGACGATCGAGAGGGCGTCGAGCGCCTTCTGGGCGTCGGCGTTCACGTCCTTGGCGGGCACGGTGGCGGTGAAGGTGCGGGTGGCCGTGGCCGAGCCGCGGGTGGTCGTGGCGGTCAGCTCGACCGAGGCGACCCCGGTCGCGGGCGGCGTGACGACTCCGCTGGTCGAGACGACCGCGGAGTTGCTCGAGGCCCAGGCGATGGCGGAGCCGTTGGGGCCGGTCGTCGGGAGGGTGAGGTTCGCGGAGACCGAGGAGAGGCTCCCGAGGTCCAGGGCGGCGGAGTCGCGGGAGACGCGCGTGCTGTCCGGGGCCTGGAGGGTCGCGACGTCGGCCGCGCTGAGCGCCGTGCTGTAGACGCGGAAGTCGCGGACCGAGCCGGCGAGGGTCTTGTCCGCCGTGTAGACGGAGCGGCCGATCGCGTTCGCGGTGGTGGTGCCGTTGCCGATCGCGGCGGGAGTGATGGTCACTCCTGTCTGCTGCGCGACCTGGGTGCCGTCGAGGTAGAGGCGTGCGGTGTCGCTCGCGTCGTCGAGCGTGTAGGTGAGGGTCTTCCAGACGCTGCGCGCGAGGTTCGCGTTGGAGTTGACGGTCTGCTCGGTGGTCCAGTTGCCGGTGGCGATCGAGGCCTTGTAGCCGTTGCCCGTCGTGTAGAGGTAGCCGTTCCCGGCGCCGTTCGTCGTGTTGCCGAGGCCCCAGATGAAGTAGGGCGTGCCCTGGTTCGCGTTCACCAGGACCTCGGTGCTGACCGTGATCGAGTTCAGGCCCGCGAGCAGGTCGTCGGGCAGCTTGACGTAGTCGTCGGTCCCGTCGAGGGCGACGCCCGCGGCTCCGCGAGGAGCGGCTCCGTTGACGAGCGTGCCGGTGCGGCCCTTGCCCGAGCTGTCGGCGACGGTCGTGCCGCTCGTCTCGTCGAGCGCGTAGCGCAGGACGAGGCTGTCGGAGGGAGCTGCGCTCGCCGACTGGGCCGTCAGAAGGGGGACGGTGAGGGCCACGGCCGTCACGAGGACGAGTGGTCGCAGGAAAGGCTTCATCGCGCTTTGCTCCAGGGTCGGCACCATTGCTGAGGGGAGGGAGTGTGCCGGCTTCGTACGCGGCAATGTTCACGGTAACACTATGTTGACGACAACGTGAAGAGCCTAACCGGATCATTTCCCGACACTCCAGAGGAGAGGCGAACCGGTTCGACGAATCCCGAGTGCATCCTGGAGCGACGCGTACGCCGATGTCCGGTCGGATCAGCCGCGGTCGACGTCGCGCGAACGTCTCAGCGCGCGGTCCATCGCCCTCAGCGTCCGGAAGCCGGCCCGCTCGGCCACGGCCGCGCGAGCCGAGGGCGAGAGCGACGGGCTCGCGGCGAGCAGCGACGCGGCGAGGTGCACGCGCCGCTCGCGGAGGGTCGCGGCCACGGTCGTGCCCCGGCGGTGGAAGGCGCGGTCCAGCGTCGCCCGCGAGACGCGGAGCCGCATCGCGAGAACGCCGGCGGTGAAGTCCGCGTCACCCGCCTCCGCATCGATGACGGCGATCGCGCGGAGGAGGACGCCCTCGAGTCCGTCCTCCGGACGGGCGGGCGGCAGGCTCTGCTTGATCAGGGCCGACGCGGTCGCCTCGAGCGCCCGGCGCAGCTCGCTGAAGCCGGGATCGCCCGCCGCGAGGTCCGCGTTGAGGGTCGCGTTGACGAGGGAGACGAAGGCGCCGCTGTAGCTGTCGGCGGCGAGCAGGGTGCAGGACGGCCCGTCGGACTGTGCGCTCGTGAGGCCGAGCCTGCCCCAGGACGTCCTCAGCGCCAGCCAGGCGGAGTCCTCCTCCGCCCGGAACCGAGCGGAGTCGTCGCGTCGGAGGAGGGCGAGCCCGCCGGGCCGCAGACGAGCGACCTCGAGAGGGCCGTCGACGACGATCTCGCCGGCGACCGGGACGATGAGGTCGACCTCGGCCCGGTCGGGGGCGGGGAGGGGCGGGTCGGTCCGGAGCGTGCCGGGTGTGTGCCAGAGGCGGCTCAGCCGGAAGCCGTCGACGGCGAGCACGTCCCCGGCGAGGTGCAGGGGCGGAGCTCCGTCGCTCGCCCAGCCGAGGCTCCTCAGCCACGCCTCCACGCGGGGACCGCTCAGCTGCAGCGTCTCGACGAGACCGCGCGGGGCGGCCGGCTGCTCGGAAGCGGTCACCGGGCTCCTTCGCAGCGGGGACGGGGTGCGCGGGCGGTGACCACGTTAGGCCGGGGGAGGGGCGCCGAGACGGGGTGGCGCGTTCCTCCTCGGACGAGGCGCCCGTCCTCGGCGGGAGGGCGGAGGCGGCCCTCCTCGCCCGCGGTCCGGCAGGACGCGGGCGGAGAGGACCGCCGGGCGCGGATCAGCGGCAGTCGGTTCTCGCCTTGATCCAGTGGGGGTTCAGCGCGCCGTCTCCCTGGGCGGTGATCCCGGCCGCATCGGGGCCGGTGCTGGCACCGGAGCCGATCTTGGTCCACGTGTTCTGCGCCGTGCTGTAGTACCAGATGTCGCCGTTCGCCTTCACGGAGACGTTCCCATCCGCTCCCTGACCGTAGGTGCGGACGAACCCGGAGTTCTCCGGAACGGTCGCGAGCCGGGTGCCGTACTGCAGGACCCCGTCCTTGATCCAGTGGATCTCGAACGTCCCGCCCGGCCGCTGGGTCAGTCCGGCGGCGCTCGGCTCGGTGATGGCTCCGGTGCCGACGAGGTCCCAGACGTTGCCCTGCGGGGTGTACCGCCAGATATCGCCGTTCGACTTCACGGCGATCGTGCCGCGGGTGCCGAGGCCGTAGACGCGGACGAATCCGGAGTTGGTCGGCACCGTGGCCGCTGCGGTGCCGTACTGCAGGACTCCGTTCTTGATCCAGTGGACGTTCAGGGTCCCGGCCGGGTTCGCGGAGATGCCGGCCGCGCTCGGCTCGGTGCTGGCGCCGGTGCCCAGAAGGGTCCACTCGTCGGCCTGGCGGTTGTACCGCCAGATGTCGCCGTTCGCCTTGATGGAGACGTTCCCGTCCGCGCCCTGACCGTAGGTGCGGACGAATCCGGAGTTGTTCGGAACGGTCGCGAGCGCCTTGCCGTACTGGAGGACTCCGTCCTTGATCCAGTGCGCGTTGTAGGTTCCGTCCGGCTGCTGCGTGAGCCCGGACGTGCTGGGCTCCGTGGAGGCGCCCGTGCCGAGCTTCTGCCAGCCGTCCGACCGCCGGTACTGCCAGATGTCGCCGTTCGCCTTGACGGAGACGTTGCCGTTCACACCCTGCGAGGAGGTGTGGATGAATCCGGAGTTGTCGGGAACAGTGGCGAGGCCCGTGCTGTACTGCAGGTCGCCGGTCTGGCGGACCGGGAACGGGGCGTTCGTCTTCGCCGAGCCGCCGAAGGCGAGGGCCGAGCCGGTCGAGGGGCCCGCGATGACGCCGCCGACCGGGATGGTGGCGACTCCGTTCGCGTCGGTCACGAAGGTGTCGGTCCCGCTCCCTCCGAAGCGGAAGCCGGGCGGGGTGTTCACCCGCACGGGGACGTTCGCGACGGTGCCGCCGGTGAGGGTCAGCGTGATCGGCGCCGTGTTGGGCATGCACGCGATCATGGTCGGGATGGAGCTGAACACGAGGGTCTGCGTGGCAGAGGCGGCGGCGGCCGGGGTGGCCGTCGCTGCGGCGATCACGGGCAGGGACCAGGTGGCGCCGGCGACGACGGTGCGTCGCCTCAGCGGACCCTGCTCAGCGGGAGAGTTGTCGGAAGTCACAGTGAAGCTCCTCGGTCTGTCTTCTCGCCGGCGGCCTGCTCGGAGGACGGTCGTCGTCCGCTCGGCCGCTTCGGCGGGTACGACGGGCGCCGTACCGCTGGGGAGTCTTCCCGCGGGCGGGCGGTCGGCCCAAGCGCTCGGGGGCAGGTGAGGAGGAAGTGGCGCTGCCGTGAGGAGGGAGTGGTGAGCTCCGACGCCGCTCCGAGTCGCGATCGCCCTCCTGACCCGGTGATCCCGTCGGTCGCACGCTGCCGCCGGGGCGCCGCCGGCGCGGTGAGCGGGAGCGTCGCCGTCCGCTGTGACCGGTCCGGTGACAAACGGAGCACGCGCGGGCTGCGAATCACTCCTGTGGTGAGGCGTCAGCGTGCCCGCGAGGAGGGGGCGCCCGATGAGGTCGAGATCGGCCGAGATGTACCGGCGGATGGCCGAGCACTGGAACGGCGTGGAGGCCCGTTCTGGACTGCGGGTCGAGGCGACGGGCTCGCTCGGCTTCGAGATCGCCAGACTGTGGATCCCCGGTGGCTGCGTTCTCGAGCAGAAGCCGCAGTCGCGCTGCCCGCCGGGCGCGCATCTGCTGCTGGTCGTCGAGGGCGGAGGACGCATCCGACAGGACGGACGGATGCTCGAGTGCGGCAGTGGTGATCTGGTGGTCATCGACGCGGAGCCGCGGACCGGGGCGCGCTTCCCCCGCTCGACCGTGATCTACGCCTGGGTGCTCGGCGAGCGGGCGCTGGAGCAGCGCTGGATCACGGAGCGCTTCGGCGAGGTCCTGCCCGTCGCCGGCTGCTTCCTGGCCCCGGCGCGGGCGCTGATGAACGGTCTCCTCGACGGCGACCCCGCTCTGGCGGAGCAGCCCGCCGTCGCCCGGGCGGGCGAGGCCTTCCTGAAGGAGCTGGTCGAGAGCTCCGCGCCGCGCAGACGTCCCCGCGCCGAGGAGGTCTACGGGGAGGCCATGGCCCTCATCGAGGAGCGCCACCGCGATCCCGCCCTCACCGCCGCCCGGCTCGCCCGCGAGCTTCTGGTGTCGGAGCTGACGCTGGCTCGCGCGTTCTCCTTCCTCGGACGCACGGCGGACGACGAGCTCGAGCGGCGCCGGGCGGGGACCCTCCTGCTCCTGATCGGCGGGCGGTCCCTGGCGATCGCCGACTTCGCGCGCGCAGCCGAGGAGGCGGGCTTCGCCTCCGTGGGGAGCGCTCACCGCGCGCTGCGGCGGCTCTCCCAGCGCCGCTGACCGTGCGGTCCTCCCCGCCGTCCTCCCGGTCCGGCGACGGCGAGCGGCCGGATTCCGAGCGCGAGGCGCGGAGGCCTGGGAGATCCGTGCGAACCAGCGGCGGTAATCGACAGATGAGGGATTCTGTTCGTTTGACGCGGAGGAGGCGGGAGATGGGGGCCGCAGAGGAGCGGACGCGGGCGTTCGCTCGCGCCTGGGACGAGCGCGGGACCGGCGCTCCCGGTCTGCGGATGGACGCAGCGGATGGACCGGGACTCGCGCTGACGCGGGTGTGGGGGCCGAACGGGATCAGGGTCGCCCCCTCGCCGTCGGTCGACAGGGCGGACAGGCCGGCGGGCGTTCACATCTCCCTGATCGTCGAGGGCGGGGGAGAGGTCGTCCTCGACGAGGGCGTGCTCGAGGCGACGCCGAACAGCGTCCTGCTCCTCGACGCCAGGGTCCCGGCGCGCATCGACTACCGGCGGCCCACCCTCTCGTACACCTGGAGTTTCGACGCCGCCGTGCTCGAGCACCGGTGGGTCCGCGAGCGGATCAACGAGGTCGTGCCGGTGCGCGAGTCGGTCTGGACGCCTGCCCGCGCCCTCGCGAACAGCCTGATCGAGGACGATCCGGCCGTGCTCGGCGCCGCCGGCGTGAGGCGGGCGAGCGAGCTGCTGCTGGAGGGGATCGTCGAGCACAGCGCTCCGCGGGTCCGGATCCGGGGCGCCGACCAGGTCTACGCGGAGGCGATCCCGGTGATCGAGGCACGCCACCGCGACCCGGCGTTCTCCGCCGCGGTGCTCGCCCGGGAGCTGCTCGTCTCCCCTCGCATGCTCGCGGAGGCGTTCGCGTTCCTCGGCCGCACGCCGGCGGAGGAGATCGCGACGCGTCGGGCGGGCACCCTCCGGCGCCGCATCGGCCTGCGGCGGCGGGGCCCTGCCGACTTCGCCCGCCTCGCCGAGGAGTGCGGCTACGGCACCCGCGAGCAGGCCGCGCTGACGCTCAGCCGCTCCGCCTCCTGAGGCCGGCGGAGCGCCCCGGACACGACGGCGCCCCCTCGTCCGCGGAGGGACGAGGGGGCGCCGGGGGAGATCGGGCGGGAACCCGGTCAGGTCTTGCTGCGGGCCATGACGGCGCGCTGGAGGAGGACGAAGACCAGGAGGATGCCTCCGGTGATGATCGTGGTCGCCTCCGGCGGGATGCCGCCGTCGCGGGTGATCAGGACGTTCATCAGTCCGAGCACCAGGGCGCCGACCACCGAGCCGAGCACGAAGCCGACGCCGCCGGTGAGCAGCGTGCCGCCGATGACGGTCGCCGCGATGGCGTCGAGCTCCCAGCCGGTGCCGGTGATGTTCTGCGCGCTGCCGAGGCGGGCGGTGTAGACCACACCGGCGAGACCGGCGAGCGTGCCGCTGATGATGTAGATGAACAGCTTGGTCCGCACCACCGGGAGGCCCATCAGGGCCGCCGACTGCTCGGAGCCGCCCATCGCGTAGACCGTGCGGCCCAGGCGGGTGCGGTGGAGCACGAAGAACGCGCCGGCCACGACGAGGATCGCGATGATCACGCCGGGGCTGATGACGAAGTCGTTGACCTTGGGGCCGTCGATCAGCTTGATCGGCGTGGCCAGGCTCAGCACGGCCGAGTCCTCGGGGAGGCGCTCCGGGACGGTGCTCAGCATGGAGGCGAGACCGCGGGCCAGGAACATCATCGCGAGCGTCGCGATGAACGGCTGCACGTTGAAGTACTGGATCAGGACGCCGGAGATCACGCCGAACAGGGCGCCGATCACGACCATCAGGACCATCACGAGCCAGGGGTTCCAGCCGGCGTTGATCAGGAGCACGCCGCTCACGCTGCTGAACGCGATCACCGCGCCGACCGAGAGGTCGATGCCGCCGGTGAGGATCACGAAGGTGAGGCCCACGGCGAGGATGATCAGGTGCGCGTTGTTGACCAGCAGGTTCGAGATCGTGCTCGCCTGCAGGATCCGGCCGTAGGCGGCCTCGCCGTAGACGATCATCCCGAAGAAGATGATCAGCGCGGCCAGGGTGGGCAGCTTGTCCAGGTGCTGGCTCAGCCAGCCGCGCGCCCCGGAGGTGCGCTTGGTGCTCGCCGGAGGGGCGGAGCGGGTCATCACGGCACTCATGCGGGGATCGCCTCTTTCTGCGGGACGCTGCGGCGCGCCTCGCGACGGGACTTGAAGGCGGAGCGGACGCGCTCGGACTGCAGGAGGCAGAGCGCGACGATGACGATCGCCTTGAAGGCGGGCGTCGCGGAGGACGAGACTCCGAGGAACACGACGGTCTTGTCGAGGGTGGCGATCAGGATCGCGCCCACGGCGGCACCGGTGATGTTGAACTTGCCGCCGGCGAGCGAGGTGCCGCCGATGACGACCGCGAGGATCGCGTCGAGCTCGAGCTGGTAGCCGGTGCGCGAGACGTCGACCGTCATCACGCTCGCCGTGGCGAACACGCCCGCGACTCCGGCGAGGATGCCGCTGCCGATGTAGGCGGTCATCAGCAGGCCCCGGCGGTTGATGCCCGCGAGGCGGGCCGCCTTCGGGTCCATGCCGATGGCCTCGATCATCAGGCCGAGGGCGCTGCGGCGCACCAGGACTCCGACGACCACGACGATGGCGATGGCGAGGAGGAACACGACCGGGAGCCCGAAGACGTACCCGTTCGCGAGCCAGCGGAAGGGCTCGTTGGTGGCGGCGGTGTTCTGGCCGCCGGTGATGACCTTCGCCAGGCCGCGGCCCGCGAGCATCACGACGAGCGTGCTGATGAAGGGCTGGAGGCCCACCACCGAGACGAGGACGCCGTTCACGGCTCCGAGCACGGCGGCCACCAGGAGGGCGACCGCGAAGGCTCCCGCTGCCGCGCCGAGCGAGTCGGGCGCTCCCGCGGAGTTGAGGAACTCCATCGAGACGGCGCCGGCGACGACCATGATCGAGCCGACCGAGAGGTCGATGCCCCCGGTCGCGACGACCAGGCACATGCCGACGGCGATCATCAGGATCGGAGCGGCGGCGCGGGCGATGTCGATGACGTTGCCGACGAGGTAGCCGGTGGTGGGGCTGACCGAGACGGCCAGGTAGCCCGGGTCCTTGACGACGTTGACGAGGAGGAGCAGGGCGATCGCCACGACTCCCCAGAAGTACTGGCGGCGGATGATCCCGCCGAGGACGGATCCCCGGGCGGGTCGGGTGTCGCTGCTCATGATGCGGCCTCCTGCGTGGCGCTCTCGAGGACGACGACGTCCTCGTCGACGACTCCCTCTGCGGCGATGGTAGTGACGATCGACTCCGCAGTGACAGCGGGACCGTTGAGGATCTCCGCGATCACGCGGTGGTCCTTCAGGACGATGATGCGGTCGCTGAGGCGGACGACCTCGTCGAGCTCGGACGAGATGAAGACCACGGCGACGCCCTCGCCGGCGAGGGCGACGACCTTCTCCTGGATCTCGGCCTTCGCTCCGACGTCGATGCCGCGGGTCGGCTCGTCGAGGATGAGGATCTCGGGGGCGGTGGCGAGCCAGCGGCCGAGGAGGACCTTCTGCTGGTTGCCGCCGGAGAGCTTGCTGATCGGGCGGTCGGGGTCGGCCGGGCGCACGTTGAGCTCGACGAGGTACTTGCCGACGATCTCGTCCTTCTCCTTCTTGGAGAGGGGGCGGGCCCAGCCGCGCTTGGCCTGCACGCCGAGGATGAGGTTCTCGCGGACCGAGAGGTCGCGGATGATGCCCTCGTCGCGGCGGTTCTCGCTCGAGAACGCGATCTTGTGGGCGAGACCGGCGGTCGGCGTCGGGACGTCGATCTTCTTGCCGTGCATCGTGATCTCGCCGGTGTCGGGCTTGTCGACGCCGTAGATCAGGCGCGCGAGCTCGGTGCGGCCGGAGCCGAGGAGCCCGGCGAAGCCGACGACCTCGCCGCGGTGCAGCGTCAGGTCGGTGCTCTCGATGGAGCCCTTCTTGCCGATGCCCTTCGCGGTGTAGAGCGGGGCGTCGCGGTAGAGGTGGTCCTGGCTCTCGCGCTCGGAGTCGAGGGAGCGCAGCGCCGCGATGTCCTTGCCGATCATCTTCGAGATCAGCGAGGTGCGGTCGAGCTCGTGGGTCAGGTACTCGCCGACGAAGGTGCCGTTGCGCAGCACCGTCAGGCGGTCGCTGATCGCGTAGACCTGGTCGAGGAAGTGCGAGACGAAGAGGATCGCGACGCCCTCCGCGCGGAGGCGGCGGATGACCACGAAGAGGTTCTCGACCTCGTTCGCGTCCAGGCTCGAGGTCGGCTCGTCGAGGATGAGCACCTTGGAGTCGCTCACCGTCGAGCGGCTGATCGCGACCAGCTGCTGCATCGCGATCGAGAGCGAGGCGAGCGACTGGCGCGTGTTGAGGTGGCCGAGGCCGAGCTTCTCGAGCGCGACCTTCGCGGCCTGGTGCGTGGCCTTCCAGTTGATGCCGAAGGGTCCGCGGACCTCGTAGCCGAGCATCACGTTCTCTCCGATGGAGAGGTTCGTGACCAGGTTGACCTCCTGGTACACGGTGGAGATGCCCGCGGCCTGCGAGTCGGCGGTGCCGGTCAGGCGACGGGTCTCCCCGTCGATCACGATGTCTCCGCTGTCGATGCGGTAGACGCCGGTGAGGGCCTTGATGAGCGTGGACTTGCCGGCGCCGTTCTCACCCATGAGGGTGTGGACCTCGCCCGGGAACAGGCGGAAGTCGACGCCGTCGAGGGCTTTCACGCCGGGGAAGCTGATCGAGATGTTCTTCATCTCGACGATCGGAGGCGAACCTGTCATGTCGCGTCGTTCCGTTCTCGAGCGGGGCGCAGCCGAACAGGTGCGCCGAAGGGTCGGAGCGACCGGGGCCGGCGGAGAGCCGGCCCCGGTCGCTCCGGGGGAGTGGTGCCGCGTCGAGGACGACGCCGGGCGACCGGTGGTGCTGAGCGACTAGAACTTGCGGTCGGGCAGCGCGGTGGTGGCGGCCTCGGGCGAGTCGAAGGTCTCGCTCGGGACGACGATCGAGGACTCGACCGTCTCGCCGGCCAGGGTCTTCTCGACCGCGTCGAGGGCGGTCTCGCCGAACAGCGGGTTGTACTCGGCGACGAAGCTCAGCTCGCCGTCGGCCAGCGCCTGCAGGGCGTTCTTGGTGCCGTCGATCGTGGCGATCTTGACGTCGGTGCCGGGGGTGAGGCCGGCCTCCTGGACGGCCTGGACGGCGCCGAGACCCATCTCGTCGTTCTGTGCGAAGACCAGCTGGACGTCGTTGTTGTTCGACTTCAGGACGGTCTCGAAGACGCTCTTGGCCTCTTCGGTGGACCAGTTCGCGGTCTGCGCGCCGATCTTGGTGAACTTCGAGTCGGCGCCGATGACCTCGTCCCAGCCCTCGTTGCGCTCGTTGACGACCGAGACGCCCGCGGGGCCCTCGAGCGTGAAGTACTTCGCGCCGCTCGGGAAGGTGGTCTTGGCCCAGTCGGCGACCGAGGTGCTGACCGCGATGTTGTCCGGCGCGATGCGGGTCACGTAGAGGTCGGTGTTGTCCGGCTCGATGCCGCGGTCGATCAGGATGACCGGGATCTCGGCCTCCTGGGCGCGCTCGAGCGAGTCCTCCCAGCCGGAGCCCTCCGTGGCGGAGAGCAGGATGATGTCGACGCCCTCGTCCACGAAGGAGGTGAAGGAGTCGATCTGCGACTTCTGGTCTCCGTTGGTGGCGGGTGCGTACTTCAGGTCGAAGCCGGCGTCCTTGGTGAACGTGTCCTCGATGTTGGTCTCGTTCGCCTGGCGCCACGCGCCCTCGGGGCCGACGGCCACGAAGCCGACGGTGGTGAGGTCACCGCTCGAGCCGGAGCCCGAATCGGTGCCGGAACCGCCCGAGCAGCCCGCGAGTCCGAACGCGAGTGCGCCGACTGCTGCGAAACCCAGGAACTGGCCGATACGCCTCGTCTTGGACATAGATCTCCTCCTTGAGATCGCGGGCACGAAGAGAGTGCCCGAGATGGTGGACCCCGAAGGGCCTCGAATGCGGGCCTAGCGGCCCGAGGTGCGGTGAGTGCAGGATGTGCAGTGGGCGCCGGCCGAAGCAGCGCCGCGTCGAAATGTTACCGTGAACAATTCTTGTGACGCAACAGCACGGCGGTGCGCTTCGGTAACGATCCGGTCGCGGGGCCCCGCAGGGCCCGATGGCAACCCTTTCCCCGGGGCTCAGGGCCGGGAGTAGCTTCCCTGGCCATGAAGCTCCCTCGATCGCGCTCCGTCCCCGCGTCGGCCGCGGCGGCGGCCCTCGTGCTCACGCTCTGCGGATGCTCCGCGGACGGCACGGCGGCCCGCCACGCGGCCGACGCCTTCCTCTCCGCGCTCGCCGACGGCGACGGCGCCGCGGCGTGCGCGCTGCTCACCGGCTCCGCCCGCGAGGCCGTGGAGGACCGGGAGGGCGACTGCCCCGGCGGCGTGCTGGAGCTCGGGATCGCGGAAGACGGAGCAGGGGACGCCGAGGTCTACGGCCGGGCGGCGATCGTGCGCTCCGGCGGCACCGCGGTGTTCCTCACTCCGGGCGACGACGGCTGGCTGGTGCGCGCGGCCGGCTGCGCGCCGGTGGCGGATGCGCCCTTCGACTGCGTCCTGGACGGGAGCTGACGTGCGCACCGCTTCCGCCCTGTACTACGCCGTGATCGTGCTCGGCCTGATCGGGTTCTTCGCCGTCGGGATCCTCGGGAGGTGAGCCGGATGCGCCGCTTCCTGCGCGAGAACGGACTCTCGCTGTTCTTCCTCGCGATCTTCCTGCTCGCTCTCGCCGGGCAGTCGTTCGCCGGGCTCGCCGACTACAACGACACCCAGGTCGCGGAGGGGCTGCGGGAGGTCGGCTACTGGCGCTTCGTCACCTCCTCCGACTTCGCGATCGACGTCGCCGAGAACTGGCAGTCGGAGTACCTCCAGTTCTTCCTCTACATCGGCGCGACCGTCTGGCTCGTGCAGCGCGGGTCGCCCGAGTCGAAGCGGGTGGGCGAGGAGGGGCTCGAGACCGACGAGCAGCAGAAGGCGGGCGCGTCCGCGGAGGACGACTCGCCGCCCTCGGCCTCCGCCGGCGGCCTGCGGCAGGCGCTGTTCTCGCACTCGCTGCTGCTGGTGATGGGGGCGGTGTTCCTGCTGTCCTGGGCGGCGCAGTCGGTGACGGGCGTCGTGGCCTACAACGAGGAGCAGCTGACGAGCCTGGAAGCGCCCGTCGACTGGCTCGGCTACGTCTCCTCCGCCGACTTCTGGAACCGGACGCTCCAGAACTGGCAGTCGGAGTTCCTCGCGGTGGGCAGCATGGCGGCGCTCGCCGTGTTCCTGCGCGAGCGCGGGTCGAGCGAGTCGAAGAAGGTGGGCGATCCGCGCGGGCGGACGGGGATCTGAGCGGTCAGGGGGCGTCGGATCGGACGCGGATCTCGTCGCCCTCGAGGGCGAACCGCAGGGACGTGCCGATCGGGAACCGCTCGCGCAGGGCCTCCGGCGCCGCCGACGTCACGGTGAACTGCGCGACCGCGGGGAACGGTCCGGCCGTGCAGCCCTGGAAGAACAGGCCGTCCTGCGGCTCGGCGGTCCGCAGGATGTAGAGGCAGGAGCCGGCGCTCGAGGAGCGGCGCTGCCGGACGACGGTGAGCCCCGTGTCGGCGGGCAGGCTCTGCCGCACGACGGTGAGCCCGCCGAAGTCCTCGGTGGTGACCGATCCGTCGAACCCCAGTCCCTCCCAGCCGGGGAGGTCGGTGCCGTTCGACAGCGGCAGCACGGCGACCGCGCGGCCGGGCTGTCCGTCCCCGGCGGTGGCGAGGAGGGTGGCCCCCGCGGCGACGGCGGCCGTCGCGGCCAGCGCGGCGAGGAGGAGGAGGCCGCGCCGACGGGAGCGGCGGGGCGGGACGTGGCCGAGGGGGTCGGACTCCTCGTCGGCGGAGGCGTCCGCGGAAGGTGCCGCGTCCTCCGGCGCCGCGTCCCCGGAGACCGCGGGAACCACCGCGTCCGGCAGTGCGGTGCCGAGGGCGGGACGGACGCGGGCCTCGAGCGCGGAGAGCCGGGCGAGCGCGCCGGGGTCCCGCTCGATGTCGGAGCCTCGGCCGTAGGCGCGCCGCTGCAGCTCCGCGAGCTCGTCCGGTCGCTGATCGTCCACCCCCGGATCCTCGCAGGCCCGGTGCCCGAGCGGGACCCGCCGGCGCGTCGAGGTCCTGGCGGTCGAGCAGCCCGGACGGCTCATCGAGACCCGGTGGACGGTGCGGCCGCTCGGCCGGCGGGGGAGGTCAGTCGTCGTCGTCGTCGAGGTCGTCGTCGCGGTCGGCGGCGATCATCTCGACGATCGTGTCGACGGTGAGCCAGGGGCCGTTGCTGACCTCGCCGATCTTCTCGCGGTCCTTGAACACGACGATGCGGTCGCTGAGGCGAACCACCTCCTCCAGCTCGGACGAGATGTAGACGACGGTCACCCCCTCCTTCGCGAGCTGCGCGATGTGCGCCTGGATCTCGACCTTCGACGCCACGTCGATCCCGCGCGCCGGCTCGTCGAGCACGAGCAGCCGCGGACGGGTCGCGAGCCACCGCGCGAGGACCACCTTCTGCTGGTTGCCTCCGGAGAGGTACTTCACCGGGATGTCCGGGTCGGCCGGCGAGATGTTCAGCGCCTCGACGTAGGTGCGCACCAGGGTGTCGGTCTCGGCAGCCGAGAGCGGGTGCGCCCAGCCGCGCAGAGCCTGCAGGCCCAGCACGAGGTTCTCGCGGAGGGAGAGGTCGCCGATGATCCCGTCCTCGCGGCGGTTCTCGCTCGAGTGGGCGATGCGGTGGCGCAGGCCCGACACCGGGTCGGAGATGTGCGCGGGCTGGCCGTCGATCAGCACCTCGCCGGTGTCCGGCTTCTCGACCCCGCTCACCAGCGACGCCAGCTCGGTGCGCCCCGAGCCGCGCAGGCCCGCGAAGCCCACGATCTCGCCGCGGTGCAGCTCCAGATCGGTCGGGCCCACGGCGCCGCGGCGGCCGATCCCGTGCGCGCGGTAGATCGCCGGGCCGACCGGCTGGCGGCGGTGCTCGCGGCGGTCGGAGCCGATCTGCCGCAGCGCATCGATGTCCTTGCCGATCATCTTCGCGATCAGCTCGGCGCGGTCCATGGTGTGCGCCGGGTACTCGCCGACGGTGCCGCCGTCGCGGAGCACCGTCAGCCGGTCGCTGAGGGTGAGGACCTGCTCGAGGAAGTGCGAGACGAACAGGATCGCGACGCCCTGGTCGCGCAGCCTCCGCAGCACGGTGAAGAGGCGGGCCACGTCGCTGAGGTCGAGGCTGGAGGTGGGCTCGTCGAGCACGAGCACGCGCGGACGGTCGACCATCGCGCGGCTGATCGCGACCAGCTGGCGGATCGCCGGCGAGAGCGAGCGCAGCGGCAGGTGCGGGTCGAGGTCCTCCAGGCCCAGCTCGGCGAGCATCTCGGCCGCGCGGTGGTGGGTGCGCGACCAGGAGATGCCGAAGCGGCCGCGGACCTCGTGGCCGAGCATCACGTTCTCGCCGATGCTGAGGTTGTCGGTGAGGCGCTCGTCCTGGAACACGGCCGTGATGCCCGCTGCCTTCGCCTCCGCCGGGCCGCTGAAGCGCCGGGCGACGCCGTCGACGAGGATCTCGCCCGCGTCGGGCTGGTGGATGCCGGTGAGCGTCTTGATCAGCGTGGACTTGCCCGCGCCGTTCTCGCCCATCAGTCCGTGGATCTCGCCCGGCACCAGCCGCAGGTTCCCGTCCTTCAGAGCGGGTCCGGAGGCGAAGGAGACGCGGATGCCGGTCATCTCGACGACGGGTGCCGCGGAGCTCCGGGTCGTCCTCGATGAGATCGCCACGTGCCGTCCTCGGTTCGTGTGCGGCGCGCCGTCAGGGTCCGGCGTGCCAGGGGCTGCCGCCGATGATACGCGAGCGCATGCGGCGGGACGGGAACAGGAGGGTCACGATCGGGGAGCGGCCGTGGAGGAGCGGATCACCAGCTCCGTGGGGATCCGGGTGCGCTGCGGGATCTCCTGGCCGCGGATCCTCGCGTGGATCACCTCGGCGACCGTCGTCCCCAGCTTGTCGAAGTCCTGGCGGACCGTCGTCAGCGGCGGGAGGAAGTGGCGGGCGGTGGGCAGGTCGTCGAAGCCGACGATGCTCACGTCCTCGGGCACGCGGATCCCGCGCTCGACGAGGCCGTGGATCACTCCGAGCGCCATCTCGTCGTTCGCGACGACCATCGCGGTGAAGTCGGGCACCGACTGCAGGCTCGCGGCGAAGTCGTACCCGGAGTCCGGGGTCCAGTCGCCGATGACGATGGGGCGCTCGTGCATCCCCCACGACTTCGCGCGGCTGTGGAAGGCGCGCTCGCGGGCGCGCGCGTCGAGCCAGTCGAGGGGGCCGGAGAGGTGCAGCACGTCGCGGTGGCCGAGGTTGCCCAGGTGGTCGACGGCCTGGAACATGCCGGCCTGCTGGTCGACCGAGACGGTGAGGAAGCTCGGATCCTTGTCGCTCTTCACCACGAGCGTCGGCACGCCGATCTCGACGGTGCGGAGGGTCGCCACGGAGGAGGAGCGCGGCGCGATCACGCAGAGCGCGTCGATCCCGAGGCCCATCAGGTGGTCGATCGCGTCGGTGGGGGTCATCTCGAGGTCCGGCCGCAGCGCGACGGAGGTGATCGAGTACCCCTTCTCGCGGGCGGCGCGCTCGATCGCGCGGAGGGTGCTCGACGGCCCGTACTCGGCGCCGCTCTCGATCATCACGCCGATGCGGTCGGTGCGCTGCGTGACGAGGGAGCGGGCGGCGATGTTCGGCCGGTAGTTGAGTTCGTCGACCGCCTCGAGGACCTTCTGGCGGGTCGACTCCTTGATGTTGGGGTGCCCGCTGAGCACGCGCGACACGGTCATGTGCGAGACGCCCGCGACCGCCGCGACATGGCGGAGGTTCGGCCGATCGGCCATGAGAGGACCTCCTCCGCTCCCCGGGCGGGTGAGCCGCGCCACCCCGGCGCG
The DNA here is from genome assembly GCF_002931595.1 of Rathayibacter sp. AY2B9. NCBI lineage: Bacteria > Bacillati > Actinomycetota > Actinomycetes > Micrococcales > Microbacteriaceae > Rathayibacter > Rathayibacter sp. AY2B9. The sequence continues at coordinate 131,238 of NZ_PSUB01000004.1, read as the reverse complement.
GACGAGGCTCAGAGGGCTCGGCTGCCGGGGGTGGCACCAGCATAGTCAGGCGGGGCCGACCTCCCGGTGGGCGCCTCCTGAGCGGGCGGGCATCGTCCGTTCCGCTGCGGCATCCGCCGTGGCGCGGGGCGGGAGGGACCGTCCCGGTCGCGTCGCTCTCACTGCGGTCCTCGATGATCGAGGGGGCTCCGGGGCGTCGTGAGCCCTCGCCAGAACACGTCGTGCAGGGAATGCTCGGCGACGAGCTCCGGAAGGATCGGGGCCGCGTCCGCTCCTCGTAGGAGGATGTCGTCCAACGAAGCGATGACGTCCACGACCGAGCGCGGAGTGAACTGCCCGGCGAGACGTTTCGCCTTCGCGCGGACGTTGTTGGGCGTGGGGCCCGCATCGATCACGGAGTGGTTCCAGAGCCGGCTGTGGTGAGCGCACCGGTTGCGCAGGTAGACGAGTGCGCGGACCCGGTAGGCGAAACCGGCTCGGGCGACTCCCAGACCGGACGCGACGTCCCCCGCAAGCGATCCTCGTGCCCCTCGCTCGATGCATCTCGACAGAGTTCCGAAGGACCAGGCCTCGACGGCCGACCACACCGGTAGCTCGCCGAAGGCGGCCGCGCCCCTGCCGCCGGGGAGCTCCGTGAAGCGGAGGACATGCCGTTCCCTGCTGCGCTCGATGTCGCGGAGGCACGTATCGACTGTCGACTCCGCGTTCGGAGACTCGGAGTAGAAGCTCTTCTCGAGAGAGCACTCGTACGGGCCGTGCTCACGAGCGATGACATGAGCCGTACGGCTGCGGAGAAGGATCTCGGCACGGGCCAGTCGAGCACGCAGGCTCTGCCGCAGCGCTTCATCTGCGTCGCAGACCGCTCGGACGTCCTCGAACGAGACTCCGTCCGCGAACGAGTCGTCCCCGTCGTGCGGAGCCCGCTGGAAGTAGCGGGCGTACCCGGAGAAGCGGTAGTAGTTCTGCGCGGCCAGGTAGCTCGTGCAGGCCTCCCCGTCGGCGATGCCGAGCCCGCTGTCACGGAGGAGCTGGACCTGCTGCTTCCACGACAGGCTCGGTTTCCGTGCCATCGCAGTACCTCGGTGCCGAAGAAAAAGGCCCCTCCCATGTGAGCATCGCGTAGAGGCTTGGGAGGGGGTCGATCGGATCGAATCTACCAGGCGTCCCTCAGCCGTGGTCCCTGCGGCGCCACCCGACCAGCAGGTGGCACGAGTGCTGATCGGACCATCGCCGCAGGACGGAGAGGGCCGACCGCCGCGGCGCCGAACGCTGCGGGTCTTCGAAGGCGCGGGGCGGTCGAGTACTCTCGGGAGCCTCATGGCACGCGACAACGAACCGACCGTCACCCTCACCGATCCGCTCGAGGAGCGCCTGCGCGCGCAGGTCGCCCGCGAGGGGGAGCGCAACGTCGCCCTGCGATCCGCGGCCCTGCTCACCGGCGGGTACGAGGGCGAGTCCTTCCTCCTCACCGTGGGCGGCGAGCACGCCGACGGGATCCTCAAGGGAGCGCCCTCCCTCTACTGGCCCGAGCTCTGGGGTGCCCGCGCGCTCCTCTACGTCTGGGACGACGACGCCGCCGACGCGGTGACCGCCGGACTCGCGAACCCCTCCTGGCGCGTCCGCGAGATGTGCGCCCGCGTCTGCGCCGAGCGCGTGCTGGGCGGGCAGAAGAAGCTGTCCCGCCTGACCACCGACGAGCACCCCCGGGTCCGCGCGGCCGGAGCGCGCGCTCTCGTGGCGGCCGCTCTGGCGGGGATCTCCTCCGGTCGCGACGCGAAGGGCGAGTTCGCGGCGAGCGTCGAGGCCGTCCTGACGGGCATGCTCCGCGACCCGGACCGCGACGTCCGCCGCGCCGCGCAGCAGTCGGCCGACGCGCTGCGGGACGCCCGCTCGGCCTGAGCGGACCGCCCGCCGGCGGTCGAGGCGTCGCGAAGGGCCGCCTCCCGGCTCCGATGACGACCGTTCGTGACGCCTCGGAGCCCCGGGGGCTCAGCCGACCAGGTGCGTCGCGCGCTCGAAGGCGCGCTTCAGCTCGTCGCGCTTGCGAGGCTGGCTCATCGCCCGCTGGCCGGGGCTCCACGAGTCGATGACCGTCGGGCCGTCGACCAGGTACGGCTCGATGTTCTTCTTCCAGCCGCTGGTCGGCGCGGTCCCGGCGTTGACGACGACCCGCAGGTCGGGGAGCAGCGGCAGGAGCCGGCGCAGCTCCATCGCGCCCTGCCGCACCTCGTCCGCGTCGGGGGCGCCGTCGAGCTGCCACGGCACGATGTTCCAGATCAGGGTGCGGGCGTGCAGTCCGACCTCGTCGCGGAGGGTCCAGGTCGAAGCGGCCGTCGCGTCGTCGTTGTCGACCGAGACGAAGCCGGAGCCGTCGGGGCCGGTAGACATCGGTCCCGGGGCCTCCAGCACGATGAGCGCACGCGCCTCGACGCCGGCCTCGGCCGGGTCGAAGTCGGGCACCACGGCACCGGGATGCCTGCGCGTGCGCCGGGCGAGGAGCTCCTCGCGGAACGCCCGGAGGGGCTGCACCGAGGGCTCGTCCTCGAGCAGGGCCCGGCGCTCGTCGAGGGCGGAGCGGTCGCGGAAGCCGTACGGCTCGGTCAGGAACACCCTCCGAGGCTAGTCGCGATCCGCCCAGCCGCGGGAGGCGGGCCTGAGGGCGCCCTCCTGGGTGACCCCGCCAGGGCCTGGCTCGCGCCGCCCCCGGCTCCTACGGTCTGACTGCAGTCGAGAATCTGGACCGGAGGGGGTCACCGTGTCGGACGAGCCGTCAGTGAGCATCGGGGTTCCGTACGTCGAAGGGGGGTCGTCGCCGCAGGTGCTGGACGTGTACAGCAGGTCGAAGTCCCCGGCCGAGGACGCTGCTCGGCCGGCCGTCGTGCTGATCCACGGCGGCGGGTGGTTCCGGGGGGACAAGAGCAAGGAGCGGGCGCTCGCGACGATGCTGGTCGACGCCGGCTACCTCGTGTTCGCGGCGGACTACCGCGAGGCTCCGGACTCGGTCTTCCCGGCCAGCAGGGACGACGTGCTCGCCGCGGAGCGGTGGGCGGTCGCGTCCGAGTGGGCGTTCGACCGGAGCAGGCTGGCGTTCTTCGGCGGATCGGCGGGCGGGAACCTGGTCGTGGAGGCCGCGATCGCCACCGGTCGGCCCGCCGTCAGCTGGTCGGGGATGTTCGACCTCCTCGGCATCGTCGAGGCGACCGACGACCTCCCGGCCACGCCGACGACGCAGGACCTCGACGTCATGAAGAGCGCCGACATCAACCAGACCGGCCGGAACGACGCCTTCCTGCGCTGGACGATCCTCAACGAGGTCGGGGGCGACCGCGGGCTGCTCACCGCCGCCTCCACGACGCGCCACGCCTCCCCGGACGGCGGGCCGGTGTTCCTGGCCAACTCGCTCGGCGAGTTCGTCCCCGTGAGCGACGCGCAGGCCATGCAGGCGGCGCTCTCCGCGGTCGGAGTCGCCAGCACGCTGCAGCTGATCCCGGGCACCCGTCACGCCGAGGGGTACACGGAGGCGGCCATCGGCCCCTCGCTCGCCTTCCTCCGCGACGCCCTCCCGCCGGCCCGAGCATGACGACGACGGAGTTCGCCGGAGTCGGAAACGTCTTCTACTTCGTCGACGACCTCGACGCCGCGATCGCCTGGTACTCGGCGCGGCTCGGGCGCGAGCCCGTCGTCCGCGGCGGGGCGCTCGTGGCCTACGACCTGGACGGCACCCGCCTGACGCTGCACGAGCGGGACGAGCTGAACCGGCCCGGACCCGACGGTACGAGCCCGTACTGGACGGTCCCCGACGTCGACGCCGTCGTCGCCGACTGGACGGCGAACGGCGCCGTCGCCCACCGCGGACCCAAGACGGTGTTCACGGGGGAGCGGCTGTGCCAGCTGCTGGACCCGTTCGGCAACCTCTTCTCGGTGCGGCAGGCCGTGCCCCGTGACTGAGGACGTCGCTCCGGCTCCGGCCGCCCCGGCGCAGACGTCCGCGCCGACGCAGCCGTCGGCCTGGGCGCCCATGGCGATCACCGCCTTCCGGGTGCTGTGGTTCGCCCAGCTGGGCAGCAACATCGGCACCTGGATGCAGACCGTCGGTGCCCAGTGGTACCTGGTCGAGGCGGCCGCGGGCGCGGCGGTCGTCGCGCTCGTGCAGACGGCGAGCCTGGCGCCCTCGATCCTCGTCGCCCTCCCCGCGGGCGTGCTGGCCGACTCGCTCGACCGGCGGCGGCTGCTCATCTGGGGGTCGTCGGCCAGCGCGCTGCTGGCGGCCGCTCTGACGGTCGTGGCGGCGGTCGGCGCGCTGACGCCGTGGACGATCCTGGCCTTCACCTTCCTCCTCGGCATCACCTCCACCCTGACCTCGCCCGCCTGGCAGGCGATCCAGCCGGAGCTCGTGCCCCGGAACCTGATCGCGGCGTCGTCGGCCCTCGGCGGGGTGACGGTGAACGGCGCGCGCGCGGTCGGCCCGGCCCTCGCGGGCGTCGTCCTCTCGGCGTTCGGCGCTCCGGTGGTCTTCGGCATCAACGCCCTGAGCTTCATCGGCGCCGTGCTCGCCCTGCTCTGGTGGAAGCGGCCGGCGCAGACCGGCCTCGACGACCGCGAGCAGTTCGGCGCCGCGCTGAAGGGAGGGATCCGGTACGTCGCCTCCGCGCACCTCGTCCGCCGGATCCTCCTCCGCTCCGCGCTCTTCGCGCTGCCGGCCAGCGCGCTGTGGGCGCTGCTGCCGCTCACCGCGAAGCGCCTCCAGCTCGACTCCAGCGGCTACGGCTTCCTCCTCGGGGCCCTCGGTGCCGGCGCCGTGCTCGGCGTCTTCGCCCTGCCGCTCGCCCGCCGGAAGCTCTCGGACGACGTCGTCATCGGGGCGAGCGCCGTGCTGTTCGCGGCGGGGACGCTCGCGGCGGCCGTCCTGCCCCTCGTCCCGGCGCTGCTGCTGCTGGTCCTCGCGGGGCTGGCCTGGATCGGCACCCTCACCGTGCTGAACGCGGCACTGCAGCTCACACTGCCGCAGTGGGTGCGGTCCCGCGGAGCCTCGATCTACATCCTGGTCTTCATGGGGACCATGGCGGTCGGGTCGATCGGCTGGGGCCTGGCCGCGCAGGTGCTCGGCACCGCGCCCGCGTACGCCGCGGCGGCCGCTCTGCTCCTCCTCGTGGCGGCCAGCGTGCGGGTGCTGCCCCTGCTGCCGGGGACGGGCACCGTCGACCGCAGCATCTCGATGTCGTGGCCCACGCCCACGCTGGTGTTCGAGCCGGAGCCGACGGACGGGCCGGTGATGGTGCAGATCTCGTGGACGGTCCGCCCCGACTCCCTCGCGGACTTCCGATCGGCCATGCGGCTGCTGGAGAGCTCCCGCCGCCGGACCGGCGCCTCGCGGTGGGCGCTCTACCGGAGCGGGGAGGAGGCCGACGTGCAGCTGGAGACGTTCATGGTGCCCTCGTGGGGCGAGTTCCGGCGGCAGGAGACCCAGCGGCTCACCGGCCGCGACCGCGAGATCCGCGCGGCGGCGCTGACCCACGCCGACGGCGATCCCGTCGAGCGGCACTTCTTCCCGAGCGCGACGCCCTCCTCCTGAGAGCGGGAGCGGCGGCGAGCCGTCCCCGTGATCGTCGAGACGCCGGCCTGCGAGCGGTGTCCCGGCGGCACGCGGACGCCTCGGCGCGTCTCGGGCGCGAGGGCCGAGGTGCGCCGCGGTCAGCCGCCGACGGTGGAGCCGAAGCCGGACTTGCCGGAGGAGCCGAAGCCGCCGGAGAGGGTCGCCTTCGAGCCGACGGTCGAGCCGGCCGGCGCGCGCTGCACGACGTCGGGCTGGGTCGCTCCGCGGGCCGCGAAGCCGCCGGACGCGACGGGCGCCCAGCTGGTCGCCCGCGTCGAGTTCCAGCGCGAGGACGCGAAGATCAGCGGGCCGAGCCAGAAACCGCCGGCGTAGTGCCCGCGGTACTCGTCGGTCGCCTCGCACAGCTGCTCGGGGTCGTCGCCGACCTCCTCGCCCTGCGCCTGGAGCTGGGCGATCTGCTCCCGCACGTCGGCGAGGCAGTCCTCGCGGCTCGCATAGACGGGGCGCTCGGCGTTCTCGGGGATGACGTAGTCCTGGCCGTCGGCTCCCGTGGCGACGACGCCGTCGGTCGAGGGGCCGCCGTTCGCGAGGGCGACGGCGAGGCCGACCGCGCCGACCGCGACCGCGCCGCCGATGAGCAGGCCGCGGCGGTTCTTCGCGATGCCGCTGATGCCGACGCTCCGGGAGCGGTGGGGAGCGGTGCGGGTGGCGCCGTCGCCGCGGCCGGTGCCGCCGCTCGAGCCGCCGCTCGGCGTGCCGGAGCCCGCTCCGGGCTCGCGGCTGCCCCAGTCGTTCCCGGAGCTCGGCGTCCCCGAATCGCCGGGGGTGCGGTCGTCGTCCGTCATCGGGTCTCCTCGTCCTGCGGGCGGGCCGCGCGGGTGTCCTGCGGCCGGTCGTGCTCGGGGGCGCCGTACTCGGGCGCGGGGGTGCCGGGCGCGGGAGCGCCGTAGGCGGGGGTGGCGCCGTGCTCGGGGCGGGAGGCGGCCGACGCGGCGTCCGCGTCCGTCGCGGCCCCGTCGCTCCGTCCGCCCTCGATGTAGTGGGGGACGAACTCCGCCAGGTCGCCGGTGATCAGGCCGCTCGTCTCGCGCACGTCGATGCCGGCCGGGGTCTCGCCGACGATCCAGCTGCCGATGACGACGGTCTTCCCGTCGACCCGGGCCAGCTCGGCGCGCTCCTGGTGGATGAAGCCCTCGGCGCCGTAGCTCCCGCCGTTCTCGGCGACGACCGAGCCGTCGGCGTCGAGGACCGTCACGTTGGCGCCCTCCCGGCCCAGGCGCGGCTTGCGCACCTGGGCGGTGCCGGGCAGCGGATGCACGGAGGCGGGCAGCAGGTTCGGGTGGCCGCGGAACATCTCCCACAGCACCACCAGCAGCTGCTTGTTGCTGAGCAGGAGCTTCCACGCCGGCTCGACCCAGCGGGTGCGCTCGCGCCGGTCGAGGAGGAGGCCGCCGAACTGCTCGCCGAGCATCCACTCCCACGGGTACAGCTTGAAGACGTGGCGGATCGGCTCGCCGTCGCCGTCGAGGAAGCCCGCGCCGTCGAGCTCGTAGCCGATGTCCTCGACGAAGATCAGCTTGGGGTCGAAGCCGGCCTGCGCCGCGGTCTCGGCCATGTAGGCGACGGTGTCGGCGTCCTCGACGATCAGCTCGCCGTCTCCGGAGTCGTGCAGCGACGCGAGGTGCAACCGGGCGCCCTCGTCGAGGCTCCAGCGCTCGAGGCGGAGGTGGCGCCACTGCTCGACGAGCTGCTCGTGCAGGCTGTTGAACTGGTCGGCGTCGGGACCCTTCGTCTCGACGAGCCACTGCCACTGGGCCGCGGCGGTCTCGACCAGCGAGGTCGGGGTGTCGGCGTTGAACTCGAGCAGCTTCACCGCGCCCGCGCCGTCGTAGGCGAGGTCGAAGCGGCCGTAGACCGTGGGGTCGTCCTCGTCCCACGAGGTGCGCACCAGCTCGTGGAAGCGGGGCGGGATGCCGAACTCGGCGAAGCGGCCCTTCCGCACCACGAGCTCGCACGCCTCCATGCAGAGGTCGAAGAGCTCCGAGGTCGTGCGCTCGAGCAGGTCGATCTCGGCGGGCTCGAAGGAGTAGGCCGCGGACTCGTTCCAGTAGGGGCGGCCGCCCTCGGAGGGGAGGTCGTAGAAGCTGAAGCCGATCTCGTCGCAGCGGGCTCGCCAGTCCGGTCGCGGAGTGAGGGTGTGTCTGCGCATGATGTCCGGCAAGTGTAGGTCGGGCGTCCGCGTGAGGGCAGGGGGTGGCGCCGTCCTCCGCGCTAGCCTCGACGGGAGCGAAAGGCCGTGCCATGACCGCACCCCTCCCGCTCGCGGGCGTCCGCGTCCTCGAGCTCGGCAACTTCATCGCGGCGCCCACGGCTGGCCGGCTGCTCGCCGACTTCGGCGCCGAGGTGATCAAGGTGGAGCGGCCCGGCACGGGGGACGAGCTGCGCCGCTGGCGGCTGCACGAGGGGTCCGAGACCTCGCTCCTCTTCCACACGATCAACCGCAACAAGCGCTCGATCGCGCTCGACCTGCGCACGGACGAGGGGCGCGACGCCGTCCGCCGCCTGGTCGCCGAGTGCGACGTGGTGCTCGAGAACTTCCGGCCCGGCACGCTCGAGCGCTGGGGGATCGGGCCGGACGTGCTCGACGAGGCCCGGCCCGGCATCGTGATCGGCCGCATCTCCGCGTTCGGGCAGACCGGCCCGCTGTCGGCCCGGCCCGGGTTCGCGGCGGTCGCGGAGGCGATGGGCGGGTTCCGCGAGCTGGTCGGCGACCCGGACCGGCCGCCCGTGCGCGTCGGCGTCTCGATCGGCGACTCGATCGCCGGGCTGTACGCGGGCTACGGAGTGATGATGGCGCTGTTCCAGCGCGAGACCCGCCGCTCCGCGGGGCTGGATCCGGCACCGCTGGCGGAGCGGGTCGTCGACGTGGCGCTGCACGAGGCGATGTTCTCGATGACGGAGTCGCTGATCCCCGACTTCCAGGCGCACGGCATCGTCCGGGAGCGCGTCGGCGGGCGGATGGAGGGCATCGCCCCGACCAACGCCTACACCTGCGCCGACGGGGCGAGCATCGTGATCGCGGGGAACGCGGACGCGATCTTCCAGCGGCTGATGGCGGTGATCGGCCGCGCCGACCTGGGCGAGGACGCGGCGCTCGCCTCGAACGAGCAGCGCTGGGCCCGGCGCGACGAGCTGGACGCGGCGATCGGCGCGTGGACGACGGGCCGCACCGCCGCCGAGGCGCTCGCGGTCCTCGACGACGAGGGCGTCCCCTCCGGCCCGATCTACACGGCCGCCGACATCAGCGCGAGCGAGCAGTACGCGGCGCGCGACATGATCCAGCCCTTCGACGTCGAGGACGCCGGCGGCACTCTGCGCGGCGTGGGCTTCCCGGGGATCGTGCCGGTGCTCGGCGGCCGCTCCCTCCCCATCCGCTCGCTCGCGCCCGACCTGGGCCAGGACACCGAGGAGGTGCTGGGGATGCTCCGGGGCACCGGTCCCGCTGCTCCCTCCGCCGGCGGGGCTCCTGCCGCTCCCTCCGCCGCCGCTGCCGAGGAGGCCGGCCGGTGACCGCGCTCGCCTCCGCGCGTCTGCGCGACGTCACCCTCCGCGACGGCCTGCAGCTCACCGGCAAGCTCCTGACGACCGAGCGCAAGGTCGACCTCGCGCGCACGCTGCTCGCCGCGGGGGTGCCCGAGCTCGAGATCGGCTCGCTCGCGCGCGGCGACCTCGTCCCTCCGATGGCCGACACCCTCGACGTGATCGCCGCGCTCACTCCCGAGGAGCTGGAGCGGTGCTGGGTGTGGGTCGCGACTCCGCGCCACGTCGAGCGTGCGGCCGCCGCGGGGGCGCGCCGCTTCCAGTACTGCTTCTCGGCGTCCGACTCGCACAACCTCGCCAACGTCGGCAGGCCGACCGAGGCGAGCCTGGCCGCGATGCCGGAGGCGGTCGCGCTCGCCGAGAGCGTCGGCGGGCGGATCCAGCTGTGCATCGCCACCTCGTTCACCTGCCCGTTCGAGGGCCCGGTCGACCCGGAGCGCGTGCTCGCGATCGCGCGTGACCCGCGAGCGGCGGGAGCGGCCGACGTGGTCGTCTGCGACACGCTCGGGCAGGCGCACGCCGGCCAGGTGGCGTCGCTCGTCTCGCGCGTGGCCGCGGAGTCCCCGCCGCGCGAGATCGTGTTCCACGGCCACGACACCTGGGGCTCGGGCGTCGCGAACGCGATCGCCGCCGTGCAGGCCGGGGCCGCGGTGGTCGACGGCGCGCTCGGCGGCCTCGGCGGCTGCCCCTTCGCGCCGGGCGCCAGCGGCAACACGGCGACCGAGGACCTCCTGTTCGCCCTGCGCCCCGACTGGTTCACGCCCGGCGCGCTCGCGGTCCTCGTCGGCGAGTCGGAGGCGCTGCTCGCCGAGCTCGGCGAGCCCGGCCGCTCGAAGGCCGCGCAGGGCGCCCGCTCGAACGCCCCCGCCTTCCCCTGGGCGCTCTGAGCGGATCGTCCCCCGCTCGCCGGTCCGAGGCGTCGCGAACGGTCGCCTCCCGCCGCGGAGGACGACCGTTCGCGACGCCTCGACAGCGTCGTGCGGGTCAGCGCGCGAGCAGCGCGCCGAGGCGTGCGCGCTCGGCGCGGAGGACGTCGACCAGGAGGGACCCCTCGGGTGCGGCGAGCCAGCGCTCCAGGGCGAGGTCGAAGAGGGCGGAGGCCGCGAGGGCGGCGAGGGCCGCGTCCTCCGGCGCGACTCCGGCGTCGACGAGGGCGGCGCGCATGCTCTCGGCGAGGGCGGCCGACTTCAGGAGCTCGCGCTCGCGCAGCTGCGACTCGGAGCGCACGACGGCACGGCGGGCGGCGATCGGAGCGCGCCAGGTCTGGAGGTCGCCCGAGGCGGCCGCCTCGAGGCCGTGCATCACGAGGTCCATCGGCGCGAGGCCGGCGGGGGCGCCGGCGAGCAGGCGGCCGACGATCTCGGGGAACTCGCGCTCGCGGAGGAAGAGGACGTCGCGCTTGTCGGCGAAGTGGCGGAAGAAGGTGCGGGTGGTGAGCCCGGCGCGCTCCGCGATCGCGGGGACGGTGGTGCCCGCGTAGCCGTGCTCGGCGAAGAGCTCCATCGCCGCCTGCTCGAGGCGGAGGGCGGCGTCGGGGGCCCAGCGTGACATCCGCCCAGGATAGCTGACGACACGACGTGTCATCAGGAGTAGTGTGACGACACGTCCTGCCATCACTTCCGACTGGAGCCGCCCGTGCCCGAGAACGCCGCCGCCCTGCTGACCGCCCCGCGGGCCGACCTCGTCGTCCGCCCCGCTCCGATGCCCGTCCCCGGTCCGGGGGAGGTCCTGCTGCGCAACCGCGCCCTGGCCGTGAATCCGGTCGACGAGATGAAGCAGTGGACGGGCGATCTGATGTTCCGGTGGGTGCCGTACCCGGCGGTGCTCGGGGAGGACGTGGCGGGAGTGGTCGAGGCGGTCGGCCCTGGAGCGACGCGCTTCGCCGTCGGCGACCGGGTCGTCGCGTACGCGGTCGGGATGGAGCGCGGGCGGCGGAACCGCGACGAGGGCGCCTTCCAGGAGTACACGGTCGTGCGCGAGGACCTGGCGGCGCCGATCCCCGACCGGCTGGGCTTCGAGGAGGCGGCGGTGCTGCCGCTCGCGGTCTCGACGGCGGCGACGGCGCTGTTCCAGCGGGACCACCTCGCCCTGCCGCACCCGAGCGCCCCGGTCCGGCCGACGGGCAGGACGGTCGTGGTCTGGGGTGGGACGACGAGCGTGGGGAGCAACGCGATCCAGCTCGCCGTCGCCTCCGGGCACCGCGTGGCGACGACCGCGTCCCCCCGCAACCACGATCGGATGCGCGAGCTGGGCGCCGAGATCGTCCTCGACTACCGCAGCCCCACCGTCGTCGCCGACCTGGTGGCGGCGCTCGCGGGCCACGAGGTCGCGGGGGTGCTCGCGATCGGGACGGGTTCCGGTGCCCCGTCGGTGGCGGTGGCCGCGGCCACCGGAGCGCGACGGGTCGCCCTGGCCAGCCCCTCCGTCTCGTTCGGCTCGCTCCCGCGCCGGCGCGGTGTCAGCGCCGCCTTCGTGCGGACGATGCTGCGCGTGGTCGGCGGCACCGCGGCGCTGCAGATCGCGGCCCGGCGCCGCGGCATCCGCGCCCGCTTCGTCTGGGGCGGCTCGCTGATGACGAACGAGGTGGGGCCGATGCTGTGGCGCGACCACCTGCCGGCGGCGCTCGCCGAGGGCCGTCACGTCTGCGCCCCGGCGCCCGAGGTGGTGGGTGAGGGGCTCGCCGCGCTGCAGCCCGCCCTCGACCGGCTGCACGAGGGTGTGTCGGCGGTGAAGCTGGTCGTCCGGCTCTGAGGGCGGGCCGCCGCCGCCCGCCCAGGCCGTGCCGCGGACCGGCCGCTCCGCCCGCAGCCGCTCCGCCGGAGCCGTGCCGCCGAGTGGCCGCTACGCCGAAGCCTCGGTATCGTGGCGCGCTCCGACGCGACCCGAGGAGACCCCGTGATCCGCCGCACCGCCCCCGGAGCCGCCGCGCTCCTCCTGCTCGCCCTGACCGGCTGCTCCGCCGGGTCGTCGCCCGCGGCGTCCCCGTCCGCCACTCCGGAGCCCGTCGGCGGCCTCGGGGTCGCCGTCTCGGCGCTCTGCGAGCCCGGCTCCGATCCGCAGTGCGTCCCGGTCGGCGGGCAGGACGTCCTCGTCGATCCCGAGGACTTCACCCGCGCGGGCGTCGCCGCGGTCGAGGCCGATCCGAGCACGGGGGTCGTCGACGTCCGGTTCGACGAGGCGGGCGCCGCCCTCCTGCGCCGCGGCTCGCAGGCGGCCATCGACGAGGGGGCCGACGCCCGGCTCCTCCTCCGCGTGGGCGACCGGGTCGAGTCTGCGCTCTCCGTCATGCAGCCGATCGAGGGCGACACCGTGCAGATCGTTCCCGCGGAGGGCGACGCGCAGGGGCTGGTCGACCGGATCCTCGCCGGCTGACGCCCGCCTAGGATCGGCGCATGGCGAAGGGTTTCCGCACGGAGCGCACGCAGGCGCTCCTCCTCGCACAGCCCTGGGCGCTCTCGCTGGTGAGCGCCGTCTTCGTGGCGGGGATGCTCTGGCTGGCGGCGGACGCGGGCTGGGATCTCGGCGCGGTCGTCGGCGGCGGACGCCGGCACGCGCCGCTGTGGCTGGTGCTCCTGCTCGGCCTGCCGCTGTTCGGCGCCGGAGTGGTGCTCGGCGCGGTCCGGCAGGTGCGGCTCCTGCGGCGGCCGGCGGCGCCGCCCGTCCCGAGTCCGGAGGCGGAGCGGCTGCGGCGCGAGGGCCCGGGCTGGCTCAGCCGGCGCGAGGACGAGCGAGCGGCGCAGGGCGGGACCGGGAGCGCGCAGGGCGGCACCGGCGGCACACCGGACGTGATCGGCAGCGCTCCCGACGGCACGGACGACCCGCGCGACGAGGCCCGCTGACCGCGCCTCAGAGGTGCAGCATCCCCCAGTCGATGATCACGGCCAGCGCCGTGTAGGCCGCGGCCACTGCTCCGACCGCCTTGCCCGCGCGGTCGAGGTCGGCCTGCGGGTCCGGACCGGCGTCGGCGACGACCCGGAGCAGCGCTCCGACCAGCGCGATCAGCGTGATCGCCAGGATCCAGACCTTGAGCGACGCGTGCGGATCGACATGCGCGAGCGTCAGCGCGACGACCGGCACCGCCACCACGAGCACCGACGCCAGCACCAGGAGGCAGCCGCGCCGGGTGAGGCCGGTCGGCCCGAAGGAGCCGCCGCGCATCCAGGCGCGCACGCGTTGCCTCCGCGAGGCGGGCGGACCGCCGGCGGAGTCCGCGTCGGTCGAGGGCCCCCAGTCCTGCGCGGTCGTCATCGCGCGGTGCCGGAGCGGTCGGGAGTCGGGCTGGGCCGCATCGGGTCCTCCAGGAGACGAGGGGGCACGTCGGACGGTGGTGCCGACCCCTCAGTCTCGGGAGCGCCTCCGGCAGCGGCAAGCGCCTCTTCCGGACATGTCCGGAAGAGGACGCTCAGGCCCGTCCCTGCAGGATCAGGTTCCAGTACACCCACGGCAGGACGCGGCGGTCGGCGAGGTAGGTGAGGCGCCGCTCCTTCGCCAGGCCCGTCCAGAAGGGGACGGTCGGCTTCGGGCGGTAGCGGTCGTCGAACTCGGCGAACACCACGCTCGAGCGCGAGACCACGAAGGGGCAGACGGAGTAGCCGTTGTAGACGCGGGGGAGCGGGCGGCCCTTCTGCGCGGCGACGAGGTTCTTCGCGAGCGTGGTGGTCTGCTGGCGCAGCGCTCCTCCGGACTTCGAGTTGACCGTGGCCGCCGCGTCGCCGAGCCCCCAGACGTCGGGGAACCGCGGGTGCCGCAGGGTCAGCGGGTCGACCTCGACGAAGCCGCCCTCGTCGCCCTCGGCGGCCAGTCCGGTGCCGGCCAGCCAGTCGGGGGCCGACTGCGGGGGCACGGCGTGCAGCACGTCGTACGACAGCGTCTCGCGCGGGCCGTCGGTCGAGCGCCGCGCGCGGTCGGGGCCGGGGAGGGCGGTCGCGCGCTCGTCGACGGCGAGGACGACCCTCCGCTCGGCCGCGTCGACCTCGACCAGCTCGCGGCCGTAGCGGACCTCGATCCCGTACTCCGCCACCTTCCGCTCGAGCTCGGAGTCGATCAGCGGCATCCCGAACAGGGTGGGGGTCGGCACGACGAGCACGACGCGGATGCGGTCGAGGACGCCGGTCGCGCGCCAGTAGTCGCAGGCGAGGTACATCGGCTTCTGCGAGGCGCCGGAGCAGGTGCCGGGGCCGCCGGGCTGCGTGAAGACGACGGTGCCGGAGCGGACCTCGCGGAGCACCTGCGACGCCTTGCGGGCGTACTCGTACTCGTAGTTCGACACTCCGAACGGCGAGTCCATCGCCTCCTGGAGCCCGGGGACCGCGGCCCAGTCCTTCTGGATCCCGGGGCAGACGACGAGCTGCCCGTAGCCGACGGTGCGGCCGGAGAGGAGGGTGACCGTGTGCGCGACCGGGTCGATCGTCTCGACGCGGTCCTGGATCCAGACGATCCCCTTCGGCGTCACCGAGCCCTGGGGCCGGGTCGCCGCGGAGGCGGGTGCTGTGCCGCCCGCGACGTGGGAGAGCATCGGCTGGTAGACGTGGGTCGACCGGGGCTCGATCACCGCGACGTCGTCCACTCCGGAGCGCCGCAGCCGTCCCGCGGTCGAGAGTCCGGCGTTGCCGCCGCCGATGATGAGGACGTCGTGGCGGGCCGCGCCGGGATCGGTCATGGCCTCACCCTAGGGGCGCGCCGGGGCGAGCGGACGGGCTTGCGCAGACCCGCGGAAGGGGGGTGCGCTCGGAGTGCCCCGGGACGGTGATCCCGCACGGCCGCCCGGCTCGCGTCAGGCCGCCTCGAGCGCCTGGATCGCGGTCCTCGCGGTCGCGCAGGGGTAGGAGTCGTACCCGTCGTGGGCGTCGAAGGCGCGGCACTCGGCGCAGCGGAGCCGCACTCCGGCGCCGCCCTCGAGAACGCGCTCGGGGCGGTGCCCGTGCAGGATGACGGCGAGGCTCGCGACGAGGGGGTCGCTGCTCACCAGCGCGCTCCGCAGCGCCTCCGACCGGCGGCGGAGGTAGTCGTCCGCCACGGCGTCGATCGACTGCTCGGGGAGGTCCGGCTCGGGCCAGGAGGCGGGCCGCTCGACGGGCAGGTCGAGCTCGTCGAAGCCCATCGACCAGTCCGGGAAGCGCCGCTGCTCGTGCACGCTGGTCCAGACGGTGACCACGCCCTCGTGCCGCGGGTCGGCGAGGATCCGCGCGTAGAGCGAGCGCACGTCCGACTCCTCGCCCTCGAGCAGCTGCATCACGCGGCGGCCGCGGAAGACGAGCATCCCCGAGACGCCGTGCTCGACGTTGTTGCGGCGGCTCGTCTCGAGCAGCCGGCGGATCTCCCCCGAGCCCAGGTCGCGGTCGAGGGTGCTGACGTAGACGACGGTGAAGACGAGGGAGTCGCGCCGCGGCGAGTGCTCGACGAGGTGGAGCGTCGCGGGGGAGTGGGCGCCGGCTTCGGGGTCCATCAGGGCCGCGACCTCCGGGAACTCGAGCCAGATCAGGTCCTCCGGAGCGCTCGGCTCCACGGCGGTGACCGCCGGGACCGCGTCCAGCCACTGCGTCCGCTGGCGGAGGTCGGCGGCGACGGCCTTCTCGTCGAGCCCGGGCAGGAGGCCTGCGGCGCCGGAGACGAAGAGGCTCGTCGCGGAGTTGAGCAGCAGCGTCACGACCGTCGCGTGGCCGTCGCCGCCGAGCACGGGGAGCTCGACACTGTCGGTGCGGCCGTGAGCGGCGAGCCCGGAGGCGTAGGAGACGAGTGCGTCGGCGACCGCGTCCCCCACCTGGAAGGTCGCGCCGGCGTACTGGATCTGCTTCATAGCCCTACGATGCGCCTGCGGTGGATCCACGGGTAGGGGTACCGGTGCCGGGTGGAGCGTGCAGGGGTCGCGGCTGCTCCCGCGCGAGGAGCACGGAGCTGCGACGGGCGCCTCCGCGCCGGCCGCGAAGGCGAGCTCCGGGCGCCCGCGGCGCCGGACGGCGGCGGGATCGGCGCGGGCGTCGGCATGCGCGGCTCTCTCAGCACGCGGAGAGCGGCTCCCCTCTCCGCGCGCTCGTCCGCACCCTGCCCCCTCACGGGCGCCACCGGTACCCTTGACAGGTGCCCCTGACCCTCCCTCCGCAGAGCCGCGCCCGCGCGCGCGCCGCCGCGGCGTACCCGACCCGGCTGCTGCTGACCAAGCGCGCCTCGGGTACGAACGGATGGCTCAGCTCCTGGGGGACGAACGCGCACGGCGAGATCGCCGGCTGCCCCCCGCCGCGCGGCTGACCCGCGACCGCCCCTCCTCCGGAGTCCGCGGCCGCGTCCCCGCGCTCACCCACCCCTCCGGACGGAACCCCTCATGCCGCACCAGCCCCTGCCCGCCGATCAGGCCCCCCACTCGATCTGGCGGGGACTCCGCCAGACCCTCCAGAAGGACACGGTCGGCGGAGCGTTCCTGCTCACCGCGACCCTCCTCGCCCTGATCGTCGCCAACAGCCCCGCGTCCGCGCTCTACAGCGCGGTCCGCGACTTCCGCTTCGGCCCCGAGGCCCTGCACCTCGAGCTGAGCGTCGGGTCGTGGGCGGCCGACGGCCTGCTCGCGATCTTCTTCTTCGTCGTCGGGCTCGAGCTCAAGGAGGAGTTCGTCGCCGGCAAGCTCCGCGACCCGAAGACGGCGCTCGTGCCGATCGTCGCGGCCGTCGGCGGCGTGGCCGTCCCCGCCCTGATCTTCACCGCGGTGAACCTGCCCCGCGGAGGAGCCGCGCTGGACGGCTGGGCGATCCCCGCCGCCACCGACATCGCCTTCGCCGTCGCGGTGATCGCCGTGGTCGGCCGCTTCCTCCCGCCGGCGCTGCGGACGTTCCTCCTCACGCTCGCCGTGGTGGACGACCTCATCGCGATCACGATCATCGCCGTCTTCTACACCGCCGGCATCGACGTGCTGATGCTCCTGCTCGCGCTGGTGCCGCTGGCGGTCTTCGCGGTCTGCGTGCAGCGCGGCGTGCGCGCCTGGTGGGTGCTGATCCCGCTCGGAGTGGCGACGTGGGCGCTCGTGCACGCCTCGGGCATCCACGCCACGGTCGCGGGCGTGCTGCTCGGCTTCACCGTGCCGGTCGTCGCGACGAAGCGCGCCCGGGTGCAGGTGGGGTCGGATGCGGAGGGGCGCCCGGTCTACGACGGCCTCGCCGCGCACTTCGCCGATCGCTGGAGCGTCCTCTCGACCGCGGTCGCGGTGCCGGTCTTCGCGTTCTTCTCGGCCGGAGTGACGGTCGGCGGAGTCGCGGGCCTGGTCGACTCGTTCCAGGACTCGATCGCCGTGGGCATCATCGCGGGCCTCGTGCTCGGCAAGCCGCTCGGCATCGCCGGGAGCACCTTCCTCCTGACCCGGTTCCGCGGCATCGGCCTGGATCCGTCGCTGCGCTGGGTGGACGTGATCGGCATGGCGTTCGTGGCCGGCATCGGATTCACGGTGTCGCTGCTCGTCGGCGAGCTCTCGTTCGGCGCGGGCAGCGAGTCCGACGACCACGTGAAGGTCGGCGTCCTGGCCGGCTCGTTCCTCGCGGCGGTGATCGGAGGCGCGATCCTCTCGGTCCGCAACCGCCACTACCGCCGCCTGCAGGGCTGACGCCCGGCGGGATCTCGCGGCGCCCGCTGCCCGCGCGGCTCGATCGGCACGCGCCTCCTGCTGGTCGAGCAGCCGCCGCAGGCGCCCTGTCGAGGCCCGCGCGGCTCAGCCGTGCAGGCCGTGGACGACCGCGTGGCCGCGGCCGCGGGAGATGAGCAGGCGGTTCACCGGGGTCGTGACGACGAAGGCCAGGGCCAGGGCGCCGGCGAGCGAGCCCCAGAAGAGGCCGGACGAGAGGCCCGCGTCCATCGCTCCGGGGATCGCGAGCACCACCGTGTTGTCGACGACCTCCATCACGGCGATCGAGACGGTGTCGGCCGCCAGCGCGATGCCGACGGCGGCGCGCCACGTCACTCCGGAGCGGAGCACGCCCCGCAGCGTGAGCGTGTAGCCGAACACGAACGCGAGGACGATCGAGAGGGCGACCGTCGCCAGGGCGGGCAGACCCAGGGCGGAGCCGATCACCATGCCGAGGACCTCGCCGATCGCGCAGCCGGTCAGGCAGTGCAGGGTCGCGAGGGCGGCGGCGCGCCAGGTGGTCGGGTGGTGGTGGGCGTGGTCGGTCATGGTGTCTCCTCCGGTTCGGTCCAGGGGAGTGCAACATACCCCCGGGGGGTATATTCCCGACCCGGCCGTCGGAGTCTCTTCCGGCTCCGCAGGCGCGCGAGCCGTTCGCCCGGGCGCGCTACCCTCGCCCCGTGCTCCTCCGAGCACCGCCCCTCGACACCAGGAGCCCCGATGGCCGCCCCCACCGTCCTCTTCGTCTGCATCCACAACGCCGGCCGCTCGCAGATGGCCGCCGGCTACCTCCGCGCCCTCTCCGGCGGCGCCGTCGAGGTCCGCTCCGGCGGCTCCGAGCCCGGCGACAGCATCAACCCGATCGCGATCGAGGCGATGGCGGAGGAGGGCATCGACATCTCGCAGGCCGTCCCGCAGCTGATGACCACCGAGCAGGTCCAGGCCTCCGACGTCGTGATCACGATGGGCTGCGGCGACGTCTGCCCCGTCTTCCCCGGCAAGCGCTACGAGGACTGGGACCTCGCCGACCCGAAGGGCCGGCCGCTCGAGGAGGTCCGCTCGATCCGCGACGACATCAGGGCCCGCGTGCAGGCGCTCGTCGCGGAGCTGCTGCCCGCCTGAGCCGTTCGATCCCGTCCGGCCGCGTCAGCGTTCGGCGGGAGGCGGGAACGTCCGCCCGACCGGAGGCGAGCCCGCCGGGAGCGCCGCGCGCGCCCGGTGCAGGAAGACGGCGGTCATGACGACCCGGGCGCGGGCCGGCGACGAGTCGAGCGGGCCGATCAGCTCCTCGATCCGCGCGAGCCGGTCGTAGAGGGTCTGCCGGCCGATGCCGAGCGCGGACGCCGTCGCCGTCTTGCTCCCCCACAGCGACGCGAAGGCCTCGAGGGTGGCGAGCAGCTCGCCGCGCTGGGCGCGCAGGGGCCCGAGCACCTCCTCGACGAGGTCGTCCGCCTCCGGATCGTCCTGCAGGGAGCTCGCGAACCGCTCCAGGCGGTACTGGCGCGAGTCGACGACTCCGCCTGCGGGCGCCCACTCGCGCGCGCCGCGCACCTCCGCCAGCTCCCGCGGCACCCGCTCCTGCCCGCCGAGCCCGCTGCCGACGCAGAGCAGAGCGTCCGAGTCGAGGGCGGCGCCGAGGCGCAGCAGCTCCGCGCGGCCCTCCTCCATCGCGGCGGCGGTGGCGAACGGCAGCAGCGCCAGCAGCTCGGAGCCGACCACGCAGAGCACCGGGCCGGGATCCGCTCCTGCGCCCGTCAGGAGGCGGAGCAGAGCGCGGAGCCGCCGGTCGTCGTGACCGGTGTCGGCCCGGACGCCGAGGTAGCGCTCCCGGGAGCCGGCGCCTAGGCGGCCGAGGAAGGCGTCGATCTGGAGGTCGGCCGCCGGGTCCGCACGCTCGACGGACGTGATCGCGAAGAGCTGGGCGGTCAGCCGCTCGGTGACCGACGGCGGGCGGTGCCGGAGCACGGCGATCGCGAGGACGTCCGGCGCCCGGTCGAGCGCGACGGCGACGGCGTGGAGGTCGGCGTCGGCGTGGGCCCGCAGATGCAGGGTGCCCAGGAGGGAGTCGCCCGCGTGCAGCACGTTCGAGAACGTCCCGGCCGTCGGCTCCGTGTCGACGCCCGGCCCGGGCGAGGCGCGGGCGATCTCGTCGCCCGTGAGCGAGACGAGCGAGGCGGAGGCGCCCGTCGCGGAGGCGACGACCTGCAGGAGCTCGTCGACACCGGCGTCCCCGGAGGCCGCGTCGGCCAGCAGACCGGACACTCTGTCCGCCAGTCGGATGCTCCGGAACTTCTGCTCGGTGAGGTGGGTGTTGATGCTCTCGCAGACCTGCACGAAGGGGACGCGCCGGGGCAGGGCGAGCACGGGGAGGCCGAGCTCGTCGGCCGCCGCGACGATCGGCGGCGGCACCGCGGGCAGGCGCGGCGAGAGCTCGAGAGCGAGGGCGCCGACTCCCGCATCCACCAGAGACCGCACGTACTCGCGGCACTCCGCCGGGTCCTGGTCGGTCGAGAGGAGCGCGCCCTCCATCAGGAGCAGCTCGCCTCCGAGGAGGAGGGGCGCGATGTCGAGCTGCTCGCTCGTGTGGGCCCAGCGGATCACGGCGCGCTCGGCGGCCGCGTGCCCGGCGGCCACCACCGGGAGCATGGCGGCGAGGCGCGGATCCCGCATCGCGTCCGACAGCAGGTAGGCCATACAGAACGTCCTCTCGCGTCACGGCGAATTTACACGCGGACGCGCCGCCCGAAACGGGTCCGCACGAGAGTGGAGCCTCACCGGGCGCCCCGCCCTCCCCTTCATCCCCCTCCCCGAGAGGATCCGCCATGAGCACCGACACCCTGCACGGCACCGCCGACGCCGAGGACGCGCTGAGTCCCCTGCCCGACTCCCGGCGCACCGCCCGGCTCGACGGGCAGTTCTGGATCTGGGCCGGCGCCAACATCGCCCCCATCAACTGGGTGCTCGGCGCCCTCGGCGTGAACATGGGCCTCGGCCTGGCGGACACCGTCACCGTCCTCGTGCTCGGCAACGTGGTCGGGATGGCGGTGTTCGGCTTCTTCGTCCTCCTCGGCCAGCGGACGGGGGCGACCGGAATGCTCGTGGGACGGGCGATCTTCGGCCGGCGCGGCAACTACGTCCCGGCCGCGATCCAGGCCGTGGTCGTGATCGGCTGGTGCGCCATCAACACCTGGATCGTCCTCGACCTGGTCATCGCGCTCCTCGGCTCCGTCGGCGTCGTCGACCCGGAGCAGGCGAACGTCGGCTGGAAGATCGCGGTGGCGGCGGTGATCATGGCGGTGCAGGTCGCGATCTCCTTCCTCGGCTACCGCGCGATCGCCGCCTTCGAGCGCTGGACCGTGCCGCCGACCCTCCTGGTGCTGGCGATCATGTCGGTCGTCGCCTGGTTCTTCCTCGACATCGACTGGTCCTACGCCGGCCCCGCGGAGGGCGCGCTCACCGGAGGCGACCGCATCGCGGCCATGTCCATCGTGATGACCGCCATCGGCATCGGCTGGGGCCTCACCTGGCTCGCCTACGCCGGCGACTACTCCCGCTTCGTCGGACCCCGCTCCTCGAAGCGGGGGCTCTACCTCGCCAGCGTCCTCGGCCAGTTCATCCCGGTGGTCTGGCTCGGCGTCCTCGGCGCGACCCTCGCGACGAAGAACGGCTCCGTGGATCCCGGGGAGCTGATCGTCGAGAACTTCGGTGCCCTCGCGATCCCCGTGCTGCTCCTGGTGGTGCACGGTCCGATCGCGACCAACGTCCTGAACATCTACTCGTTCGGCATGGCGACCCAGGCCCTCGACATCCGGCTCGGGCGCCGCGCGCTCAGCCTCATCGTCGGCGTGCTGGCCTTCGCGGCCGCGGTGTTCTTCGTCTTCCAGGACGACCTCGCCACCACGCTCGACGCGTGGCTGGTCGGCCTCGTCGGCTGGGTCGCCCCCTGGGGTGCGATCGTGCTGGTGCACTACACGGTGTTCGAGCCGCGCGTCCGCTCCTTCGGGCACCTGTTCGCCCCGGTCGGCTCGCCGCTGCTGCCGGACGTCCGCTGGCGGGCGCTGCTCTCCTTCGCGATCGGCGCGACCCTGACCTGGCTGTTCATGAACGGCTCGGTGCCCGCCCTGCAGGGTCCGGCCGCGACCGCCCTCGGCGGCGTCGACGTCTCGTGGCTCGCGGGCGGAGTCTCGGCCGGCATCGCCTACCTCCTGCTCGGCCGGGACGCTCCCGCCTGGGTCGAGCGCCGGGAGTCGGCCGCGCCGGTCGCCGCGGAGCCCGAGCCCGTCCGCGGCTGAGCCCGAGCCCCTCCGCGGGCCGGCCCCCCGCGAGCCGGCCCGCCCCGTCCCACCCCGCACCACGAACGGAACCGCCATGCCCCTCTTCCTCTCCGACGCCGCCGTGATCACCATGGACCCGGTCTCGGGCGCCGTCCCGATCACGGCGAGCATCCGCATCGTCGACGAGCTGATCGTCGCGATCGGCCCGGGCCTCGTCCCCGAGCCGGGCGACGAGGTGATCGACGGGCGCGACCGCCTGGTCGTCCCCGGCTTCGTCAACGCCCACACCCACTCGTGGGAGTACCTCTACAAGGGCCGCTACGACAACCTGCCGCTCGAGCTGTGGATGCTGCTGTCGTACCCGATCCTCGGGAACAGCCGCGTCGCTCCGGATCTGGTGCGGCTGCGCTCGTCGCTCTTCGCCCTCGAATCGCTGAAGGCCGGGGTCACGACCCTGGTCGACGACGTGCTCGAGAACCCGGACCAGGACGCGGAGCAGCTCGCCGCGGTCTTCGACGCGTACGACGAGATCGGAGTCCGCGCCAACATCTCGGGCCACGTGATCAGCAGGCCCTTCCACGAGACGATGCCGTTCCTCGAGGAGTACGTGCCCGCGGAGATCCTCGACCAGGCGCGGTCGGCGTCGCGCCCGACGACGGAGGGCTACCTCGCCTTCAGCCGCGAGGCGTTCGCGACCCAGCACGGGAGGGGAGGCGGGCGGCTGCGCTACATGGTCGCCCCGTCCGCTCCTCAGCGGTGCGGGCCCGAGCTGCTCGTGGGAGCGACCGAGCTGGCGCTCGAGCACGGGGCGGAGTGCCACATCCACGTCCTCGAGACGAAGACGCAGCTGGTGACCGGCGAGCTGTCCTACGGCTCGACCCTGGTCGAGTACATGGAGCGGATCGGCGCGCTCTCCCCGAACACGACCTTCGCCCACGGGATCTGGCTCACCGACTCCGACATGGAGCGGATCGCCGCCGCCGGCACGTCCGTCTCGCACAACCCGATCTCGAACCTCAAGCTCGGCTCGGGCATCGCCCCGTGGCGCGCGCTGCACGACGCGGGCGTGAACCTCGGCCTCGGCACCGACGGCTGCTCGAGCAGCGACTCGCCGCGCATGCTCGACGTCGTGAAGGCCGCGGCGCTCCTGCACAAGGTCACGGATCCGGACATCGCCACCTGGCCGACAGTGTCCGAGGTGCTCACCGCCGGCACGATCGGAGGCGCGCGCAGCGCCGTGCTCGACGACGTCACCGGCAGCATCGAGGTCGGCAAGCAGGCCGACCTCGTCGTCTACGACCTCGAGACGCTGAACTTCACCCCGCGCCAGCGGCTCGAGAACCAGCTCGTCTACTCCGAGAACGGCTCGTCGATCGACACCGTGATCGTCGCGGGCCGGATCGTCGTCTCGAAGGGCGTCTCGACCACCGTCGACGAGGCGGCCCTCCGCGCGGATCTCGCCGCGCAGCTGGGGGAGATCGTGGCCTGGCAGGACTCGCTGGACCGCACGAACGGCGTGCTCACCGAGCCGTTCCGGCGGATGTACGAGCGGGCGATGCGCCACGACGCCTCCGTCGACCGCTTCAGCGGCCGCCGGCTGGTCTGAGGGCGGGCCGGCTCCCGGCGGACTCCCGGCCCGGCACACGGACGGGCGGGGGCGCGGCTCCAGTAGGTTGCGCACATGAGGTGGCGAGCGGGAGCGGTGGCGGTGCTCGTCCTCGCGCTCGCCGGGTGCACCGCGCCGACCGACCCCGAGCCGACGACCGGGCCCACGGCCGCCCCCGTCTCCGGGCCGGTGGTCGGCGGCTACGGCGACCTGCACGTCGCTCCCGACGGGTCGATGATGTTCTGCTACTCCGACCCCGACCCCGGATTCACGGGCGTCTGGCGCGAGTGCCAGGACGGGATCCGCACTGTGGGCGTCGACCCGGCCGCGATCGACGCGACCCTCGGGGAGACGGCGACGGCCGATCCGGGCGGGCACCGCTGGGTCGGCGCGGCGGCCGGGAAGCGCACCACCGAGGACGGCACCGACGTCTACACCGTCTTCCTCGCGGGGACCCGCACGGACGACGCGTTCACCGTGACCGCGGTCGGCGAGGGCTCCTACCGCGTGCCGTCCGAGTACCAGGAGCTGCAGCCGGGAGTGCCGGGCGGGTTCCTGGTGCGGCTCGAGCCGATCGGCTGAACGGGGGCGCCGGCGCGGGCGGAGGAGCCGAGCGGGGTGCAGCGGCCGGGAGGGGCGGAGCCGGCGGACTCGCACACCCCCTCCGCCCGACCCTCACAGCGGGCGCGGCCGGTACCGCTCGATCAGCGCGTCGAACAGGCCGTTCATCCGCTCGTCGACCACGCGGCGCGACTCGTCGGCGTCGTACCACTCCACGATCTCGCGGGCGCCGTCGCTGAAGCGCACCGAGGGGGAGTACGCCGGGACGAGGCGGCGGATCTTCGCGTTGTCGAACACCATCGAGTGCGCCTTGTCGCCGACGATCCCGGCACCGAGCTCGGGGTCGGCGGCGGCGATCGCGTCGGAGGCGACGTGCACGAGGCGCGGCTCGACTCCGGCCGCCGCGGCGAGGTCGCGGTGGATCTCGTCCCAGGTCGGCGTCTCGTCGCCGGTGATGTGGAACGCCTCGCCGATCGCGGCGGAGGCGCCGAGAAGACCGACCAGGCCGACAGCGACGTCGTCGGCGTGCGTGAGTGTCCAGAGCGAGGTGCCGTCGCCGAGGACGACCACCTCCTGGCCGCGGCGCATCCGGTCGACGACGGTCCAGCCTCCGTCGACGGGCAGCGCGGTGCGGTCGTAGGTGTGCGAGGGGCGGACGATCGTGACCGGGAAGCCGCTCGCGCGGTACTCGGCCACGAGCAGGTCCTCGCACGCGATCTTGTCGCGGGAGTACTGCCAGTAGGGGTTCCGGAGCGGAGTCGACTCGGTGACCGGGAGGCTGCGCGGCGGCTTCTGGTAGGCCGAGGCCGAGCTGATGAAGACGTACTGGCCCGTGCGGCCGGCGAACAGGTCGATGTCCTGCTGCACGTGCTCGGGCGTGAAGGCGATGAAGTCGATCACGGCGTCGAAGCTCCGGTCGCCGAGAGCGGCGGTGACGGAGTCGCGGTCGCGGCCGTCGGCCTGCACCTCGCGGACGCCCTCGGGCAGCGGGCGGAGCGACGTCCGCCCCCGGTTCAGCACGGTCACGTCGTGGCCGAGCCGAAGCGCCTCGCGGACGCAGGCGGCGCTGATGATGCCCGTCCCGCCGATGAACAGCACGCTGAGCGACATGGATCCTCCTCCGGCGGCGCCCGCGGCGGACGCCTCCCGACCCGATTCCCCCACATCGGGGCGCCGCACGCGAGTCCCTTGACCCGGCTACCGCTCGACGGGACGCCGTTGCTCGTCCTCCGGCTCGGGGGCGAGCAGCGCCTCCGGAGCGGCCGCCGCGGTCGGCACGTCGGGCGTCGTCCGCTGCTCGAGGGAGCGGCCCCAGGCCGTGCCCGCGAGGATCAGCGCGATGCCGAGGAAGCCGACCGGCGCGATCGGGTCGCGGGCGAGCGCGACTCCGACGACCGCGGCCCACACCGGCTCGGTGCCCAGCAGGAGGCTGACGCGGGAGGGGGAGGTGCGGCGGACCGCCCACGTCTGCACGAGGAAGCCGAAGACGGTGCAGACCAGGACGAGGTAGAGGAACAGGCCGGCGCCCACGGGGTCGAGTCCCGCGACGTACTCGGGGATCGGCACGCCGACGACGAGCGACGCGGCGCTGAACACGACGGCGCAGGTGCCGAGCTGCACCGTGGTCAGGCGGAGGGAGTCCATCGGCGCCCGCGCCGAGAGGCGGTGCATCGACGTGACGTGCACGGCCCGCACGACGGCGGCGCCGAGGATCAGCAGGTCGCCGGGGGAGAGCGGGCGGAGGGCGCCGTTGCCCGCGAGCAGCGCGACTCCGACGACCGCCACGAGGCATGCGAGCAGGAAGCGGCCCGGGAGCCGGCGCTTCGAGACGGCGGAGTCGAGGATCGGCGTGATCACGATCGTCAGGCTGATGATGAGGCCCGCGTTGGTGGCGGAGGTGCCGGCGATGCCGTAGGTCTCGAGCGCGAAGATCGTCGCGAGCAGCGCCCCGATGGTCACGCCGACCCGCCACTCCGCCGCGGTGATCCGGTGCCGCCGCGCTGCGACGATCACGGCCAGGCACAGCGCGGCGAGGGTCATCCGCGAGCCGAGCAGCGCCATCACGCTGGAGTCGGTGACGAGCTCCTTCGCCGCGAAGTAGGTCGAGCCCCAGGAGGCGGCGACCACGAGCAGGAGGAGGTCGATCCGGAAGCGGGAGAGGAGAGCGCGCACGGCTCATCGTGGCGGCACGGAGACCCGCAGGACAAGACTGCATCTTCTTCGCCGACGCGTAAGTTGGAACTCATGGAACTCGGACAGCTCAGGGCTCTGCGGGAGCTCGGCGAGCGCGGGAGCATCGCCGCCGTCGCCGCCGCGATGCGGGTGTCCCCCTCCTCCGTCTCGCAGCAGATCAGCGCGCTGCAGCGCCGCACGCCGACGGCGCTGACCTTCCGCGACGGGCGCCGGACTGCGCTGACCCCCGCCGGCCGCGCTCTCGCGGCCGCCGTGGTCGAGGTGGAGGTGGCGCTCGAGCGCGCGGCCCGGGCGGTCGCGGACTTCGAGGGTGAGCCGAGCGGCACCGTCTCGGTCGCCGCGTTCCACAGCGCGGGGCTGGCGATGTTCGGCCCGCTGCTGGAGGCGCTGCGCGCACCGGGTCGGCCGGGCGTCGCGCTCGCCGACTTCGACGTGGCGCAGAGCGCCTTCGCCGGGCTGACCGCGGATCACGACCTGGTCGTCGCGCACCGGCTCGCCGGCAGCGCCGAGTGGCCCGGGACCGTGCGCTCCACGCCCCTCCTATTCGAGCCGCTCGACCTCGCGCTGCGGCGCGACCATCCGCTCGCCGCGAAGGACGTCGTCCGTCCCGCCGACCTCCGCGACGAGGAGTGGGTCGCGGTGCACGAGGGCTTCCCCCTGGAGCGGGCGATCGACGCCATCGCGGTCCTCGCGGGCGGCGACGCGCGCATCCCGCACCGGATCAACGACTTCCTGGTCGCGGCGGCGGTCGTGTCGGCGGGCGACGGCGTGGCGCTGCTGCCGCGGTACACGACCGACCTGCGGCGCACGCCGGAGGTGGTGCTGCGGCCGCTCGGGATCCCGGGGCTCGGCCGTCACATCGACTGCCTCGCCCGGCCCGAGACGCTGGAGCGCTCGGCCGTGCGGGTCGTGCTCGAGCAGCTGACCGGGATCGCCGCGGGGCTCGCCGCCGCGCCGTAGCATCGTGCCGTGCACCGCCTGATCGAGACCACGGCCGGAGACCCGGCAGCCACGGACCTCTTCGCCCTGCAGGAGGCCGACCTCCTCGCCCGCTACGGCGGCGACGACACCGGTCCGCGTCCGCCCGCCGACGCTCCGACCCTGCTGCTCGAGGTCGACGGCGGGCTCGTCGGCTGCGTGGCGCTCGCGGTCGAGGACGGCATCGGCGAGATCAAGCGGATGTTCGTGGTGAGCGCCGCGCGGGGCCGCGGGCTCAGCCGCGTGCTGCTCGCCGGCGTCGAGCGGCTGGCGGCCCGCGAGGGCGTGGAGCTGCTCCGACTGGTCACCGGCACGGAGCAGCCGGAGGCGATGGCGCTCTACGCGAGCGCCGGCTACGACCCGATCGCGGGCTACGGCTACTGGGGCGACGAGCCGAGCGCCCGCTGCTACGCGAAGCGGCTCGACCGCGAGGCGCTGCTCGCCGACGCGGGCTGACGCCGGGCTGGCGCTGGGCTGCCCGTTCGGCCGTCGCGGGCCGGCGCCGGACTGACGTCGGGTTCTGCGCTCGCCCGTCGCGGGCTCTCCGGGCCGCTCGGTCCGTGGTGCTCGCGAGTCGGGCCGCCCGCTCGGAGCGTCCGTATCGGCGAGTCCGACGGGGCATCCGCTACGTCGTGGACGACTGGTCGGCGGTGCGGAGAAGCTGCTGAGGATGAGGCGCGGGAGGCGCGGCGCGCCGCCTCAGGGCACGTTCGCGCCAGAGCGGCCTCGAGCGGCGTGCCCCGTCGCGGAGCAGGCGACTCTGTCGGAGCGGCACGGGCATCCTCCCGCGCCTCTCACCCGACTCTGCCCCCGATACCCAGGGGTGCACGATGACAGAAGGACTCCGATGCAGAACGAAGACACCAGCACGCCGACCGGCGCCCCCGATCGTCTGACCCAGCGCCGAACCGTGGTGAAGGGCGCCGCATGGGCGATTCCTGTTGTGGCCGCCTCGATCGCCGCTCCGATGGCGTCGGCCTCGACCGCCCCCCAGTGCGCCCTGCAGGACGCGCAGCGCATCGACGCCACCTCGACCACCGCGCTCGCGGCCCGGACGATCCCCGTGCCCGCGGGAACCCAGTGGGTCCGCTTCACGGCGGTCGGCGGAGACGGCGGCGGCGTCCGCACCGGGTCGGACGTCACCAGCGCCGGTGCGCGGGTGACGGGCACCATCCCCGTCGACGCGCTCGGCGGAGCGTCCGAGATCGTCATCACCGCGGGCTCGGGCGGCAGCAACCAGGCCGGCGGCCGGGGGCTCGGCAACGGCGGGGCTCCGGGCACTCCGGGCTACATCGGCTCCGGAGGAGGGGGCGGGGCCAGCGGGATCACCGCCGCGGGCTCCCTGCTCGTCATCGCGGGCGGCGGCGGCGGTAGCGCAGCCGGCTTCACCTCGAACGACTTCACCCGGTCCGCCCGCGTCGGGCCGAACGCGGGGTCCGGCGGCCCCGTCGGCGGCTCCGGCTACGACAGCGCCGTCTCGCGCGCGGACAGCAGCACCGGCTCCACCGAGCAGGCTCCGAGCACCGGCGGAAGCCAGACCGGGCCGGGGCAGCCCGGTGTGACGACGGTGAACGTGACCGAGTCGGTTCTCGGCAGCCCGGGCTCCGGGCGCGACGGCGGTGCCGGCGCACCGAGGACGAACGCGAGCCGCCAGGTGACCTATGCGTCCGGTGGCGGTGGCGGCGGCTACTTCGGAGGTGCCGGCGGCGGCACCTCCCTGTGGGTGCGGGGTGGCGGCTCCTACGCGGCCAACGCGTCGACGGGCGCAGGAGGCAGCAGCTTCGCCGCGTCCGGCGTGACCGTCGAGACCTCCGACGTCGACACCCGTTCGCAGACGATGGGCTACGTGGAGGTCGCCTTCTTCGTCTGCGAGTAGCGCCTGCCCGAAGGCCAGACGAGCCTCCGTGGTCACCCGCTCAGGCGTGCGACCACGGAGGCTCGTCGTCGTCACCGTCCGCTCCACGTCGTCCCCGTCCTCCTGATGTCCCATCACCATATCAGTATGGGGCGGGAGGCGCCAGACCTCACTCCTCCTGCGGCTCCGCGCCGTCGTGCTGCAGGCGCACCAGGACGCGGCGGAGGTGCATGGCCGCGAGGACACCGGGACCGAGGGTCCGGGAGGTCGCGGCGGTCCGCTCGTCGACGACCTGCACGAGGTGCCGGATCGCACGGGCCGCGCCTCCGATCGCCCGGTGGGTCGCGGGAGAGCCCCGGTCGTCGCGGTCGATCGCGTCGGCGACCGCCCGGCAGGCCTCGCTCAGCGGCGGCCCGAGCGCCGGATCGAACGGGAGCGCGCCCGGCCGCTCCCAGATGGTGTCCGCGAGGGCGCCGCTCAGATCGCGGACGTGGAAGAGGATCGCGTCGAGCGTCTCGAGGCGGAGGTGGTCGGGCCGGGAGTCGCGCCGGTGCAGCAGCGCGCGCGGGTTGCCCTTGCGGCTCTCGTCCGCGTCCGCGAGGGCCGCGCGGACCTCCTCCGCCGTCCGGGCCAGCTCCTCGCCGTTGCGCGCCCACGCCTCGTGCTCGGGCGGCCACGTCTCCTCGAGCGCGGCAGCCAGCTGGCGCAGGTGCACCGCGAGCTCGCGCTGGAACGCGTCCACCCGGGCGGACGCCGCCTCGACGGTGAGCCCGGGGGCGACGACCACGTTCACCAGCAGCCCCACCACCACGCCCACCGCCATCTGCACGAGGTAGCCGAGGGAGTAGTCCTCGGCGTCGGCCCCGCCGATGATCAGCACGAAGAGGGCCGCCATCGGCACGTACTCGCGGCCCGCGCCGAACCACCCCGTCCCCGAGAGGACCACGCCGATCCCGACGACGAGCGGGATCGTCCACCAGGTCGGGCCGACGGTGACCACCACGAGGGCGGCGAGCCCGATCCCCGCCGCCAGGCCGAGCAGGGTCTGCAGTCCGGTGCGGACCGAGCCCATCAGGGTCGGGTACATGCTGACCAGGGCGCCGAGCGGCGCGTAGTACGGGTACTGCTCCGCGACTCCGGGAGCGAGCGGCGCGACGGCCCAGGCGATGCCGACCGCCAGCGCCGTCTTGAGAGCGAGCATCAGGCGCGAGCCGGTGACCGCCTCCCGCCAGGCGAGGGCGGCGCGGGACGTCCGGGTGCGGGGCATCCCGGCACCCTAGGCGAGGGGCGCGGGCCGTCTCTCCCCTCTTGACAGCGGAGGCGGTGGCGCGGAGCGGCGGCGGAGGGCGGAGCGGCGGTGGCGGGCCGAGGACGGCGGCTCGGGGCGGCAGTGCTGGTCACGACTCAGGACTAACGTCCGATCCGTCCCTCCTGGCCCCCGCCGCTCCGTGAGGCGCTGCGAATCCTTCCTCCATTAGGAACGCGACCGCGGGGACCGCAGGTGCCGTGAGGAGATGCCACTCCCGCTGACGGGGGCCGTTGAGTTTGCGCAACCGCCCTGTTACCGTGAACAAACCGTGCGGCCGGTGGCGTCGGAGACCTCGAGGTGGAGGTCGCGCCGGATCCTGCGAGGCACGGCCAGTCCTTCTCCGAGGTCCACCGGGCCTCTCTCCGCGGCGCCCTCCGGCGCGTCTCCGGAGCCCCTCCGCCCCCGGGGGCGCGCCGCTCACGGTGCGCCTCCGGGCCCCACGCCGCCCTGACGATGGAGTCACGATGACGACCGCACCGACGCCCGCCGACACCGAGCGCCCCCGATCCGCGGGGCTCCGGCGCCGCCTCACGGCCGGGCTGCTGATCCTGCTCGCCGCGGTGGTGGCCCTGCCCTTCACTGCCGCCTCCCCGGCCGTCGCCCTCGGCGAGCCGACCTTCACCAACCCGATCGCTCCGGACACCGCCGATCCCACGATCGAGTTCCACGACGGCAACTACTACATGGTCGCGACGACCTGGGACAACCGCGTCGTGATGCGGAAGGCGCCCACCCTCGCGGCGCTCGGCACCACCGCCCCGACCACCGTCTACACCGACACGAACCCCGGCCGGAACGCCAACATGTGGGCGCCCGAGCTGCAGCGGCTCCAGGGCCCGAACGGCTGGCGCTGGTACCTCATGTACACGATGGGGACCGCGGGGAACTTCGACGGCCAGCACCTGCAGGTGATCGAGAGCGCCGGGGACGACCCGATGGGCCCGTACACCTACAAGGGCCGCCCCGTGCCGACCGACCGGTGGAACATCGACGGCGCGTACCTGGAGCTGAACGGCGAGCTGTTCATGACCTGGTCCGAGTTCCAGCCCGGCAACGGCCTCCAGAGCAACTACATCGCCCGGATGTCGGACCCGTGGACCGCGACCAGTACCGGCACCGTCCTCTCGGAGCCGGTCGAGCCGTGGGAGACCATCGGCATGCCCGTCAACGAGGGTCCGATCCCGCTGCAGAAGGACGGCCGCACCTGGATCGTCTACTCGGCGAGCTTCTGCGGCACCGAGGACTACCAGCTGGGCACCCTCGAGTACGACGGCACCGGCGACCCGGTTCTCGCCTCCTCCTGGACCAAGAGCGACGGACCAGTCTTCTCGAAGGCGAACGGCGAGTACGGCACCGGTCACAACGACTTCTTCGACTCGCCCGACGGCACCGAGACCTGGAACCTGTACCACGCGAACCCCGGCCCGAACGACGGCTGCAGCCGCCAGCGCTCGGCCCGCGCGCACATCGTGGAGTGGACGGCGACCGGCGAGCCCGACTTCGGCGCTCCGCTCGGCACCGCGGCCCGCATCCCCGTCCCCAGCGGCGAGAACGCCCCGATCACCGCTCGCGTCGAGGGCGCCCCGTGGCAGCTCGTCAGCCGCAGCACCGGCCTCTGCGCCACCGTCTCCTCCGCGCAGAGCGGCGACGGCGCCGGCGTCGTGCAGGGCTCCTGCTCCACCCCGCGCGCGAACTGGATGCTCGACGCCACCGGCGAGGGCACCCTCCGCGTGATGAACGCCTCGAGCGGCAAGGCGCTCGGACCGGTCGGCTGCGCCACCGGGACCGCCGGGCTCCAGCAGTCCGCGTGGCTCACCACGAGCTGCCAGCAGTGGACGGTCGCCCCGGCCACCGGCGGCTACTCGACCCTGACGAACCGCACGAGCGGCAAGCTGCTGGAGGCGTCCGGCTCGACCGTCCGCCAGGCGGCCGCCACCTCCGCCGCGGCTCAGGAGTGGGTGCTGCGCCCCGCCGGACCCGTCGCCGTCACGTCCTTCGTCACCGGCAAGTCCTTCGACCTGCCGAACTGCTCCACGGCCGACGGCGCCCTGCTCCAGCAGCAGGACTGGCTCGGCTCGCCCTGCCAGCGCGTCACCTTCGGCTCCGCCGCCGACGGCGCGCTCGAGATGCACCCCGTCTCGGCCGCAGCCAAGTGCCTCGCGGTCACCGGAGGCTCCACCGCCGACGGCGCGACCGTCACCCAGGGCGCGTGCGGCGTCACGGGCAGCAGCTGGCGCCTCCGCCCGGGCAACGACGGCACCGTCGAGCTGCGGGCCGCGCACAGCGGCAAGGCGCTCGACCTGTCGAACTGCTCCGCGCAGAACGGCACCAGGATCGGGCAGTGGAGCGTCCTGAACAACGACTGCCAGCGCTTCCGCGTCTCGCTCGGCGCCCCGGCGTCGACGGTGCCGCTGCAGCCGGCGGCGACCTCGGCCGCGCGTTGCGTCGCCGGCAAGGTCGTCGTCACCACGGTCGTGAGGAACGCGGACGACCTGCCCGTCGACGTCACGATCGGCACCGGCACCGCGGCGAAGCGGGTCACCGCGCTCGCCGGCGGAGTGAGCACGTCCACCGCCGTGACGACCCGTCAGGCGAGCGTCCCGGCCGGATCCACGACGGTCGCCGTCGCGGGCACCGACGACGCCGGCCGCACCGCGACCGTCACCGCGAGCCACCCCGCGCTCACCTGCGGCTGATGCTCCTGCCGGTCGAGCAGCCGGCGCAGCCGCCCCCTCCATGCCGGTCGAGCAGCAGTGCAGCGGCGTATCGAGACCCCCGCGCTCCGCACACAGGTCCCGACACGTCCCTGACGGCGCTGCTCGACCCGGCACCCCGAGACCCTCCCCCCCCGAACCGCACCACTCCACTGAAGGAGCACCATGCCCCCCACCACCACACCCGCGCGGCGAGCGCCGCTGCGCGCCGCGCTCGCCGCGCTCGGCCTCGGAGCAGTGCTGCTCTCGGGCCTCGTCGCCCCGGCTCCGGCAGCGCAGGCGGCCGATGCCGTGATCCCGCAGCAGGGCCTCCTCGCCGACTACCGGTTCACGCAGACCGCCGGCAGCACGGTCCCGAACACCGTGAGCGGGGGCGTGGGAGCCGCCACCGTCCGCAACGCGACCGACGCGCTCTGGACCGGCACGTCGCTCCGCCTCACCGGCGGCCCCAAGAGCAGCACCACCGCCCCCTGGGTGCAGCTGCCCGCGAACCTGCTGACCGGCCGCTCGTCGGCCACCGTCACGATCGAGACCCGTGCCGACGCGTCGATGCTCTCGAACTTCCACTTCCTGTGGAACATCGGCAGCGACAGCACGAACCAGTACTGGTTCGCGTCCGTCCGCGACCGGGTGCGCACCGCGATCACGACCAGCGGAGGGAACGGCGAGAACAACGCCCGCAGCGCCTCCGCCCTGACCGCCGACCGCTGGTACAGCCTCACCTCGGTGATCGACGGCAGCGCCGGCACGATCTCGTTCTTCGTCGACGGCGTCCAGGTCGCCTCGGCGCCCACCGCTCTGCGCCCCTCGTCGGTGGCGGACCAGTCGCTGAACACGATCGGCCGAGCACCGTACCCCGACCCGTTCTACACGGGCGAGGTCTCGGCGTTCCGCGTCTACGACCGCGCGCTCACCGGGGCGGAGGTGGTGGCCGTGTCCAGCGTCGACGCGAAGCCTCACGCCTCCACGTTCTCCCCGATCGCCGCCGCCGTGCTGGCCGGGGTCGCCCCGCTCACCGTCGACGACTCGACCACCAACCTGCCCGACTACGGGGGAGCGGTGACCTGGTCCTCCAGCGACCCGACCCTGCGCGTCTCGGCCGACGGCCGCACCCTCAGCGCCGACCGCCCCGCCGTGGGCCAGGCCGCGCGCACCTCGTCGCTCACCGCGACGGCGTCGATCCGCGGAATCGTGCAGACCCGCTCGATCGCCGTGACGGTCGAGCCGCAGGTCGGCGTCGACACCCCCTACGGCTACATGATGGTCCACTTCGTCGAGGACTCCCAGGGCTACGCCGAGAAGATCTACCTCGACGTCTCCCGCGGCGACGACCCGGAGAAGTGGGACCCGCTCAACGGCGCGAAGCCGATCCTGGCCTCCGACCTCGGCACCACCGGTGTCCGCGACCCGTACCTGACCTACAACCCCGACACGAAGAAGTACTACATCATCGCCACGGACCTCCGCGTCTTCGGCGGCGACCGGGGCCCCAGCACCTGCGACACCTGGTGCTACTGGACCACCAAGGGCAGCACGAAGATGAACGTCTGGGAGTCGAGCGACCTCGTGTCGTGGAGCGACGTCCGCCAGTTCGACGTGGCGCTCGACGCCGCGGGGACGAAGAAGCTCGAGGCCGGCATGATGTGGGCTCCCGAGGCCACGTGGGTGCCGGACTACGCGGGACCCGGCAAGGGCGCGTTCGTCGTCTACTGGTCCTCGACGGTCTACCCGACCGCGGCGCACACGCCGGGCACCGGATCCTCCCGCGTGCTCTGGGGAGCGACCACGGACTTCACGCAGGCCACCTACTCGTACGGCGGCACCTTCATCGACACCGGGGCCGACACGATCGACACCACGCTGATCCAGGACTCCGGCACGACCTACCGGATCTCGAAGGACAACGGCACCGGCAAGGGCATCTACATGGAGTCGACCACCTCGGCGACCTGGTGGCTGCCGACGACCTCGTGGACGCAGATCCAGTCGCGCATCGGCGCGGTGTGGTCCGGCGGCAACCCCGGTGGGGTCGAGGGCCCCGCGGTGTTCAAGGACCACGGCGAGGACACCTGGTACCTGTACGTCGACGTGATCCCCGCGACCGGCTACAAGCCGATGGTGACGAACGACCTCGACACGGGCTGGACCCAGCTCACCGACCCGGGCTTCTCGCTCGCCTCGTCGACCAAGCACGGCGGCATCGTCTCGCTGACCGCGGGGCAGTACGCCGAGGTCCGCTCGGCCGACGCCGCCTCCGCGGTCCGCTCGGACCTCGGCGAGGTGACGGTCGCCTCCGGCACCGACGCCGCGGCGGCTCTGCCCGCCCGCGCCGACGTCGTGCTCGCCTACAACCGGGGCACCGCCTCGCAGCCGGTCACCTGGAACACCTCCGCGGTGGCGACGGCGCCCGGCCGCTACTCCGTCACCGGAGTCGTCCGCACGATCGGTGCGAACGACAACCAGTGGGTGGGCGCGAACGGATCGACGGCCTACGACGCCGCCGACCGTCGGCTCTCGAGCTCCACGGCCGTCACGGTCACCGCGACCGTGGTGGTGACGGCACCGACCTCGACGCTCACCGCGTCCACCCGCTGCGTCGCGGGCAAGGTCGTCCTCACCGGAGTGGTGAAGAACACGGGCACGACGCCCCTCTCGGTCGTCATCCGCTCGCCGTTCGGCGCCTCGCAGACGCTGACCGCCGCCCCCGGCGCCAGCGCCTCGGCCGCCTTCACCACCCGTCAGGCCTCGGTCCCGGCCGCCTCGCTCACCGCGGGCGCCCTGACCGCGGCCTACCCGGCGCGCACCTGCTGACGCACGCGCGCCGCTGACGCCGAGACGGCCCGCCCCCGCCGAGACACCGCCCCACTGCGGTGCCTCGGCCGGGAGCGGGCCGTCTCGGCGTCGAGCGCCTCGGAGCTCCGCGGCGGCCGCCCCACATCCCGGCACGGCAGGCTGTACGGATGAGCGCGCCTGGAACCACCGACCCCCTCGACCACGTCCGCGTGCGCGGCGCCCGCGAGAACAACCTCCGGAGCATCGACGTCGACGTGCCGCGCGACGCCCTCGTCGCCTTCACGGGGGTCTCCGGATCGGGCAAGAGCTCGCTCGCCTTCGGCACGCTCTACGCGGAGGCGCAGCGCCGCTACTTCGAGTCGGTCGCCCCCTACGCGCGGCGGCTGATCGACCAGGTCGGCGTGCCGGACGTCGACTCGATCGAGGGCCTGCCGCCGGCCGTCGCCCTCCCGCAGCGGCGCTCCGGAGGCTCGGCCCGCTCCACGGTCGGCAGTGCGACGACGCTCTCGAGCGTGGTGCGGATGGTGTTCTCGCGCATCGGCGCCTACCCCGAGGGCGCGCCGATGCTGCTCGCAGAGGACTTCTCGGCCAACACCGTGCAGGGCGCGTGCCCCGGCTGCCACGGCATCGGCCGGGTCTACGACGTCCCCGACGAGCTGATGGTGCCGGACGACTCCCTCTCGATCCGCGACGGGGCGCTCGCCGCCTGGCCGACCGCCTGGCACGGCAAGCAACTGCGCGACAGCCTGATCTCGCTCGGACACGACATCGACGCTCCGTGGCGCGACCTGCCCGCGGAGGACCGCGACTGGATCCTGCACACTCCTGACTCCCCGCAGGTTCCCGTGTGGACCGACCGCTCTCCCGCGGAGGTGCGCGCGGCCGTGGCCGCCGGTGACGAGCCGCGCTACATGAGCACGTTCCTCGGGGTGCGCCGCTACGTGCTCGACACCTTCGCCGGCTCGAAGAGCGCCCGGATGCGCGAGCGCGCGGCCTCGTTCGTCGTCAGCGTCGCCTGCCCGGTGTGCGGCGGCCGGAGGCTGAAGCCCGACGCGCTCGCCGTCACCTTCGAGGGGCTCGACATCACCGAGCTGTCAGCGCTCCCGCTCGAGGAGCTGGTCGTCGTCGCGCGGCGCGTGCTGGAGCCCGGCTGGACCCCGGCCGACGGCGCTCCGCAGACCCGCCTGGCCGCGCAGCGGCTGGTCGAGGACCTCGTCGCCCGCCTCGCGCCGATCGTCGACCTGGGCCTCGGCCACCTCTCGCTCGACCGCTCCACGCCGACGCTCTCCTCGGGGGAGCTCCAGCGGATGCGCCTCGCGACGCAGGTGCTCTCGCGCCTCTTCGGCGTCGTCTTCGTGCTCGACGAGCCGTCCACGGGCCTGCACCCCGCCGACACGGAGGCGCTGCTCGGCATCCTGCGGACCCTGCGGGCGACCGGCAACACCGTCTTCTTCGTCGAGCACTCCCTCGACGTCATCCGCGAGGCCGACTGGATCGTCGACATCGGCCCGGGCGCGGGGTCGGGGGGCGGCACCGTCGTCTACTCCGGCCCGCTCGACGGCCTGCCGGGCGCCCGCGACTCCGTCACCCGCCGCTACCTCTTCCCCGAGGGCGACCCGGCGCCGCTGCGCTCCCGCCGCACCGCGGAGCAGTGGATCGAGCTCGCCGGAGTCTCGCGGCACACCCTCGACGACCTCTCCGTCGCGTTCCCGGTCGGGGTGCTCACCGCGGTCACCGGTGTCTCCGGATCGGGCAAGTCGACGCTCGTGAACCAGGCGCTGCCCGATCTGCTGCGCGCCTCGCTCCGCGCCGACGTCGCCGAGGACGCGCCGGCCGAGGAGGGTGGGGAGGCGGACCCGCTGCTCGACGCGGCCGCGGCGGCGACCCGCGGCACCGCCTCCGGGCCCGCGGACCGCCTGCGCCGGGTGGTGCAGGTGACCCAGACCCCGATCGGCCGGACCTCGCGCTCGAACGTCGCGACGTACACGGGCTTGTTCGACCGGGTGCGGACGCTCTTCGCGGCCACTCCGGAGGCGAAGCGCCGCCGCTTCTCGGCGAGCCGCTTCTCCTTCAACCTGCCCAGCGGGCGCTGCCCCGTCTGCAAGGGCGAGGGCTCCGTGGAGGTGGAGCTGCTGTTCCTCCCGACCGTCGAGGCGCCCTGCTCGGCGTGCGGCGGCACCCGGTACAACGACGAGACGCTCGAGGTCACCCTGGGCGGCCGGACGATCGCCGACGTCCTCGCGCTGAGCGTCGCCGATGCGCGCGAGGCCTTCGCCGAGGACCGCGAGGTCGCCCGCCACCTCGACGCGCTGGTGGACGTGGGGCTCGGCTACGTCTCGCTCGGCCAGCCGGCGCCCGAGCTGTCCGGGGGAGAGGCGCAGCGGGTGAAGCTCGCCTCGGAGCTGCGTCGCGCCCAGCGCGGGGACACGCTCTACCTGCTCGACGAGCCGACGTCGGGCCTGCACCCCGCCGACGCCGACCGCCTGCTCGAGCACCTGCAGCACCTGGTCGACGCGGGCAACACGGTGATCGTCGTCGAGCACGACATGCGCGTCGTCGCCGACGCGGACTGGGTCGTGGACCTCGGCCCGGGGGCGGGCCGGGCCGGCGGCTCGGTGGTCGCGACGGGCAC
The DNA here is from genome assembly GCF_002931595.1 of Rathayibacter sp. AY2B9. Lineage (NCBI taxonomy): Bacteria > Bacillati > Actinomycetota > Actinomycetes > Micrococcales > Microbacteriaceae > Rathayibacter > Rathayibacter sp. AY2B9. The sequence goes on along the minus strand of NZ_PSUB01000004.1, from coordinate 92,567 downwards.
TCCGGAGGAGGTCGCCGAGGCCGCGGGCAGTCGCACCGCTCCGTACCTCCGGGCGGCTCTGGACCGGCGCCGCTGAGCGCTCGAGGACCCTGTCAGTCCTCTCACCGAAACCTCGCCGAAAACTATTGTTAACGGTAACATTCAAGGCGGCCCGCCCCCCTGGGCCGGATTTCTCAACGACGAGAGGCCTCACGAATGAGACGACGACTCCCCCTGGCCACCGTGGCGGTGATGGCGCTGACGGCGGGTCTCCTGTCGGTCGGCCCCACGGCCCAGGCCGCCCCCACCACCTCGCTCGACGCCGCGAAGGTGCTCGAGCTCCCGTTCGACGGGTCGCTCGCCGACACCAGCGGTCGTGGTACCGCCCTCGGGATGCAGAAGGGCACCGCCTCCTACGGCACCGGCCTGAACGGCCGGGCGTTCGAGTTCACCGGATCGAACGCGATCTCGCTCGGCACTGCGGCGGCGCTGCAGCCCGCCGACCTCACCGTCTCGTTCTGGTACAAGCCGACCAGCGCGATGACCGGTGAGCAGGTCTTCACCTGGAACAAGACCGCCTACAACTCCGACGGCTGGTACCTCACCTCCGAGGGCGACGGCACTCCGCTCGCCCTCTCGATCGGCCCGTCCGGCGGTCAGCCGTACAAGGTCGCCGTCGAGACCGCCCGCTCCGGCTTCTTCCCCGCGGGGGAGTGGACGCACGTGGTCGCCACATACGACAAGAGCACCAAGGCCGTCGCCTTCTACCGCAACGGGGTGAAGCAGACCGCCGTCGTCAAGACCGCGCCGTCCTCCTCCGCATCCGGCGTCCTCGGCTCCGAGAGCACCTCGACGAAGACCCTCGGCTTCAACGGCCCCCAGTACAACGGCGCGCACCTGCGCGGCCTGCTCGACGACTACGCGCTCTACAACGGCGTCGCGACCACCACCGACGTCGTCGCCCTGACGAAGGCCGGCAACCCCTCCTTCGACCCCGCGAGCATCGCCCGGGCCGACCTCGAGCTGGTCGCCCCGCCCGCGAGCACCAGCACCGGCTTCACCCTGCCCACCGTCGGCGCGAAGGGGTCCGCCCTCAGCTGGACCTCCTCCGACCCGGCGACCGTCGCGATCAGCGGAGGCACGGCCGCGGTCACGCCGCCCACCGGCTCCGCGACGCAGGTCGTCCTCACCGGCTCCGCCACCTACGGGGGCAGCACCGCGGTCACGAAGACCTACACTCTCCAGGTGCAGCCCCGGGGAGTGAAGACGTCGAACTACCTTCTGGAGGCCGGCCTGTCCGACGTCTCCGTGCAGGACCCCTACCTCGAGAACGGGGAGCAGCAGACCGTCGAGTACCTGCTGAGCCTCGACCCCGAGATGTTCCTCTACTCCTTCTACCGCGAGGCCGGGCTCACGCCGACCACCAGCGGCGGATACGGGGGCTGGGAGCGCGAGAACGGCACCCGGTTCCAGGGCCACTTCTTCGGCCACTACCTCTCGGCGCTCTCGCAGGCCTACGCGACCGAGGAGGACGCGGCCACCAAGGCGGCTCTGCTCGCGAAGCTCACCGCTTCCGTCGACGGTCTGAAGAAGGTCCAGGACGCCTACGCGCTGAAGGACCCCGCGAACGCCGGCTACGTCTCGCCGTTCCCGACCCGCTACCTCCCCTCGGGCGGCGACGGCCTGCTCGTCCCCTTCTACAACCTGCACAAGGTGCTCGCAGGCCTCCTCGACGCCCACGACCAGGCGCCCGACGCCGTCTCGCAGAAGGCGCTCACCGTCGCCGGCGGCTTCGGCAGCTGGATCACCGCCTGGGCGGGCCGTCAGGCGAACCCCGGTCAGCTCCTCAACACCGAGTACGGCGGGATGAACGAGGCGCTCTACCGCCTCTACGAGACCACGCACGACCCGGCGCACAAGCGCGCGGCGGAGTACTTCGACGAGACGGCGCTGTTCCGCAAGCTGGCGGACAACGAGGACGTCCTCAACGGGCTGCACGCGAACACCACGATCCCGAAGCTGATCGGCGCGCTGAAGCGCTACCGCGTCTTCACCGACGACCCGGCGCTCTACGCGACGCTGACCGACGCCGAGAAGTCGGACCTCGACATGTACCGCCGTGCCGCCGAGAACTTCTGGCGCATGGTCGACGAGACCCACACCTACGCCAACGGCGGCAACAGCCAGTCCGAGCACTTCCACGCACCCGGCACCCTGTACGAGTACGCCACGAACGGCCAGACCACCGGCTACGGCGAGAACTCGACCTCCGAGGGCTGCAACATCTACAACATGCTCAAGCTCACCCGGGCGCTGTTCCAGGTGACCGAGGACGTGAAGTACGCCGACTTCTACGAGGAGACGTTCATCAACGGCGTCCTCTCGGTGCAGAACCCGGACACCGGCATGGTGACCTACTTCCAGCCGCAGACCGCGGGCTACGCCAAGGTCTTCGGGCACGAGCTCGACGAGTTCTGGTGCGACCACGGCTCGGGTATCGAGAGCTTCACCAAGCTCGGCGACTCGATCTACTTCGAGAAGCCGAAGACCGTCTTCGTGAACCAGTTCCGCTCCTCGGTCCTCCGCTCCTCCGCGAACAACCTCCGGCTGACCCAGACGGCGGACATCCCGAGCACGGACACGGCGACCCTGAGGGTCGAAGCGCTGGCCGGAGGAGCCGTGGCCGCGGACACGACCCTCAAGCTGCGCGTGCCGTCCTGGATCGACGGAGCGCCGACGCTCACCGTGAACGGTGCCGTCCGTGCCGTCACGGCCCAGGCCGGATACGTCTCGGTCGCCGTCGCCGCCGGTGACGTGCTGACCTGGAAGCTGCCCGCCGCGGTCAGCGCGGTCGCGGACACGGAGAACCCCGACTGGACCGCGTTCCGCTACGGACCGGTGCTGCTGGCGACCGAGCTCAACCGCTCGAACGTCGAGGCGTCCTACGTCGCCGGCGTCCTGGTGCGCATGGGCACGGCCGACAAGTCCGTGAACTCGAACGTCGTCGTCGCGGACTCCGCGGCCTGGAAGTCCGCGGTCCGCGGCAACCTGGTCCGCCTGCCCGACGGCGCGGACGGCAACGGCCGCACGACGATGCGCTTCGGCATGAAGAACGTCGACGCCGCGTCCGCCGCCCGGGTGTTCACTCCGTACTACAGCCTCTACAACGCCCGCTACGCGACCTACATGACCCTGATCGAGCCCGACTCGGCCGCGGCCCAGGAGCTGATCCGGACGCAGAAGGAGCAGCTGCGCGTCGACGAGACGACGATCGACTCCCTCACCTCCTTCGACAACAACAACAGCGAGGCCGATAAGAACTACAAGACCGCGCGGTCCTCGGTGGGGACCTGGCGCGGCGAGGGGTACCGCGACGGCGAGCGCTCGGCGGAGGCGTACTTCCAGTACGACATGATCGTCGACCCGGCTCTGCCGGCGAACTACCTCGGGGTCCGCTACTACGGCGGCGACGCGGGACGCACCTTCGACGTCTACCTCAACGACGTGAAGCTCAAGACCGAGGTGGTCTCGGGAGCGGCCGGAGCGACGAGCTGGTACGTCCAGTACGACCGGATCCCGGCGTCGATCCTCAGCGGTCTCGCCGCGAAGGACAGCTACAAGCGCGACCAGAGCGGGAAGTACGTGCTCGACGCGAAGGGGCAGAAGATCCCCGTCGTCACGGTGCGCTTCCAGGGCACCGGATCCAGCTACGTCGGCGGTGTCTTCGGGGTCTACACGACCGAGTCGACCACCTACGCTGCGGACCCGGAGCTGACGAAGCTCTCCTCCGACGTCGGGACGCTCTCGCCGGCTCTCGCCGCCGGGGTCAGGGACCACACGCTCACGGTGCCGGCCGGCACGACGAGCGTCTCGCTCGACCTGGACCCGGCCGTGCCCAGCGGTCTGGTGAAGGTCGACGGCGTGCTGATCGACGACACCCTCCGCCGCACGGTGCCGCTCGCGGCGTCGGGCACGACGAGCGTGGTCGTCGAGTCGTCGGCGCAGGACCACACGACGACAGCGACCTACCGCCTCTCCATCGTCCGCGCCTCCGCGGCGACGGTACCGACGACCGTGGCGGCCACCAGCCGCTGCGTGGCGGGCAAGGTCGTGGTGACGGTCACCGCTCGGAACGACGCGAAGGTCCCGGCGGGGATCACCCTCGGCTCCGCCTGGGGCTCGAAGGCGTTCACCGGGATCGCTCCCGGGTCGAGCGCCTCGCACGCCTTCACCACCCGCGCCGCCTCGGTGGCCGCGGGCTCGGCGACGGTGACCGCGACGGCGACCGTGGACGGAGCATCGGTGACCACCACGAAGCAGGCCGCGTACTCCGCTCTCACCTGCAAGTGACGTGACGACGACGGCCGCCGGGGATCGCCCCCGGCGGCCGTCGTCGTCAGTCGGAGGTGCGGTAGAGGCCCTGGAGCAGCCCGATGACGTCGCCCAGGAGGGGCGGCGGGTCGCTCCGGATCCACGCGGCGTGCACGGGGACCGGCGGAGCGTCGCGGACGACCCGGTAGGCGAGGCCCTGCCGCCGGTACTGGCTCACCGTCGACTCCGCGGTCACTCCGCGGGCGGTGCCGCTGCTGATCACCGTGAGCCAGTCGTCGACGTCGGTCGTCGGGACGGTGATCCGCGGCCGGTCGTGCTCGGGCCAGAGGTCGAGCCGGGTGCTCCCGGTCCGGTCGTCGAGCGCGAGCGGAGCGGTCGCCACCTGGGCGAGGGTGACCGTGCGCTTCGCGGCGAGCGGGTCGTCGACGGACAGGGCGCAGTAGCGCTTCTCGGTGCCGATCAGAGCCGACTCGACGTCCGCAGCCGGAGATCCGCGCCGGAGGATCGCGAGGTCGCTGAGGCCCTCCGCGAGCCCCGCGGTGGGGGTGTTGGAGCGGATCAGCCGCAGCTCGTGGCGGGGGAGCGCCGCGGCCCAGCGGCGCTGGAACTCCTGGGTGTGCTCGCCGAGAGCCGACCAGGCGTAGCCGATCCGGATCGTGTCCGTTCCGGCCGCCGCCTCCTCGCGCAGATCGTCGACGACGGCCAGGACGCGGCGGGCGTGCCGCAGCACCCGCTCGCCCGCCGGCGCGAGCTCGACGCTGCGGGTCGTCCGGTGGAGGAGCCTTCGTCCGAGGACGGACTCGAGCGCCGCGACGTTGCGGGAGACCGCCGTCTGGGAGATGCCGAGGTCGATCCCCGCGTCGGTGAAGGTCCCGGCGTCCACGACGCCGACGAACGACCGGAGGTGGCGCAGTTCCAGATCCATGACCGCATCCTATTCATGCGGTTCCCGCATCGATCGGACCGGTGATGCATTGTGAGCCGGGGCCGGACGGCTCGCAGACTTCCGGCATGACGAAGCAGCTCCCCGGCGACGGACGGACCGTCGGCGTCGCGACCGCCCTCGCGAGCGCCCTCTCGAATCAGCTCGGAGCGGCCTCCGGGACTCTGGCCTTCCCGGTCCTGGGATCCGTCGGAGTGGTCGCCGTCCGGCAGATCGTCGCCGCGCTGATCCTCCTCCCGGTCGTGCGGCCGCGGATCCGCGACCTGACCCGCGCGCAGTGGTGGCCCGTCCTGCTCCTCGCCGTGGTGTTCGGAGCGATGAACCTCACGCTCTACGCGGCCATCGACCGCATCGGGCTGGGGCTGGCGGTGACCCTGGAGTTCTGCGGGCCGCTGGCGGTCGCGCTCCTCGGCTCCCGGAGCAGGACCAGCGCGCTCTGCGCCCTCGTCGCCGGAGCGGGCGTCCTCGCGATCGCCGGGCCGAGGCCCTCGTCCGACCAGCTGGGGATCGCGCTCGGTCTCGCGGCCGCGTGCTGCTGGGCCGCGTACATCCTGCTCAACCGGATCATCGGACTCCGGCTGCCCGGAGCGCTGGGGACCGCCACGGCGACCGGGATCTCCGCCGCCGTCTTCCTGCCCGTCGCCGTCTGGACGCTCGTCTCGACGCGCCCCGACGCGGGCACCGTGCTCCTGGCGGTCGGCGCCGGCGTCCTGGCGACGGCCGTCCCGTTCGTGGCCGACGTGATCGCGCTCCGGAGGCTCCCGGCGAGCGTGTTCGGGACGCTCATGAGCGCCAACCCCGTCCTGGCCGCCCTCATCGGCGCGGTCGTGCTCGGGCAGGACGTCGGCGCGGCCGGATGGATCGGGATCGCCCTCATCGTCATCGCGAACGCGGCGGTCCTCCGGCGGGGGCGTCGCGGGCGGTGAGGCCCGGCGGCGGGCCGAGCGAGAGGTGATCCCGTCGAGATGCCGCCGCTGTGCGTTACCTGTTCGTTATGAAAAAGGCGCCTACACGACCAAACCAGGGACACCCTGGGAAACAGCAGGTCGCGGGAGAAAACTCTCCTCCATGAACCAGACAGCGGCACCCGTGCGCGAGCATCGAGCTCTCTACTTCCTGCTCGCCGCCCTCGCGGGCATCGTCACGGGCGGAGTCCTCCTCGCCGTCGCCGAGCTCATCGCCCTCGCGGTCGCCCGCACCGCGAGCCCCGTGCTCGCGCTCGGCGCCTTCATCGTCGACATCGTCCCGCGCCCGCTCAAGGAGTTCGCGATCGAGACGTTCGGCGAGAACGACAAGACCTTCCTGCTCGGCAGCGTGGGCGCCGCGGTCGTCGTCGCCGCCGCGATCGCCGGAGTGCTCCAGCTGGTCCGCCCGCCGCTCGGCCAGGTGCTGCTCGTGATCGCCGGCGGCCTCTCGATCGCCGCCATCGTGACCCGCACCGGAGCGTCGCCGCTCGCCGCGGTGCCCACGCTGGTCGGACTCGTCGTCGCCGTCGTCGTCATGCACCTCCTCTTCACGCGCCTGCGCGGCTGGCGTGCGGCCCGGGCCTCGGAAGCCAGGGGAACATCCTCCGAGGCCCGTCCGGGCGCCCTCGAACGCCGCGGCTTCTTCCGCATCGCGCTGATCTCCGCCGTCGGCGCGGCCGTCGTCGGCACCGGCGCCCGCCTGGTCAACGCGGCGACCTCCTCCCTCGCCGGCGTCCGCGACGCCCTGCGCCTGCCGTCCCCGCGCAGCACCGTCTCGGTCCCCGCGGGCGCCGAGCTCGACATCGAGGGCATCACGCCGCTCTACACGCCGAACGCCGACTTCTACCGCGTCGACACCGCCCTCACCGTGCCCAACCTGGACCCGTCGGCCTGGTCGCTGAAGATCACCGGCATGGTCGACCGCGAGGTGACGCTCAACCTCCAGCAGATCTTCGACATGGGCCTCGACGAGTACGGCATCACCCTCACCTGCGTCTCGAACCAGGTCGGCGGCAACCTCGTCGGCAACGCCAAGTGGCTCGGCGTCCCCCTGCGCGACGTGCTGAAGATGGCCGGCGTGCAGAGCGGAGCCGACATGCTCCTCTCGACCAGCAGCGACGGCTACACGGCGTCCACCCCGATCACCGCGGTCACGGACGAGAACCTCGACGCGATCCTCGCCGTCGGCATGAACGGCGAGCCCCTCCCGTTCGAGCACGGCTTCCCGGTGCGGATGATCGTGCCCGGCCTCTACGGCTACGTCTCGGCCACCAAGTGGCTCACCGAGCTCAAGGTCACCACCTTCGAGGCCGACCAGGCCTACTGGACCCCGCGCGGCTACTCCGCCGAGGCCCCCATCAAGATGTCCTCGCGGATCGACACCCCGCGGATCGGCGTCCCCGTCACCTCGGGCGCTCTCAAGATCGCGGGCGTGGCCTGGGCGCAGAGCATCGGCATCGAGAAGGTCGAGGTGAGCATCGACAACGGCGACTGGCAGGAGGCGACGCTCTCGACCCCGGTCAACCTCGACACCTGGGTGCAGTGGTTCGTCGACTGGGACGCCCAGCCCGGCTCGCACTACGTCGCGGTCCGCGCGGTCGACAAGAACGGCATGGTCCAGATCGAGGACCGCGCGCCGGTCGCGCCCGACGGATCCTCCGGCTGGCAGCGCACGCTCATCAACGTCACCTGACGCCCGGCGGAGGCGCCGATCCCTGTGGGTCGGCGCCTCCGGTGCGTCCGGCGTCCGTCGCGAGGACGCTCCCGCGGTGCGGACGGCCCTCGACGCGACGACGCCTCCGCGGCAGGCACCGCGGCACGTCCCGGCCCGGCGCGCAAGCCTCCGCGGCGGCGCAGCCCGCGAGGAGGCGCCGCTCTAGCCTTCGAGGATGCGCTCCCGGCTCCTCCACCTCCGCGAATCCTTCTGGTTCCTCCCCGCCCTGTTCGGCGTCCTCGCCGTCGGGCTGGCGCTGGGGCTGGTCGAGGTCGACCACCTGCTGGTCCGCGCCGGCGTCAGCGACATCCCCCTGATCGAGGACCTGTCGCCGACCGGCGGCCGGGCGATCCTCTCGGCGATCGGCGGGACGATGCTGGGCGTCGCCGCGACCTCGTTCTCGATCACGATCTCGGTGCTGGCGACCACGTCCTCCGCCTACGGGCCCCGGCTGGTCCGCAACTTCATGGCCGACCGCGGCAACCAGGTCGTCCTGGCGGTACTCACCTCCACGTTCCTGTACTCGCTGATCGTGCTGCGCGCGGTGCACACGGAGGAGGACGCGTCGCTGACGTTCGTGCCGGTGGTGGCCGTCTCGTTCTCGGTGCTGCTCGCGGTGGGCGACGTCGCGGTGCTCGTCTACTTCATCCACCACATCGCGCTGTCGGTGCAGGTGACGACGCTGCAGCAGCGGGTGCTCGGCGAGCTCGTCGACGTCATCGAGCGGCTGCACCCGGAGAGCGGGGAGGAGCCGACGGACGCGGAGGAGGCCCTGCCGCCGGCGGGGCGCGAGCCGGTCGTCCTGCGGGCGGTGCGGGGCGGCTACGTCGAGCAGCTCGAGGTCGAGCGGCTGGTCGCCCTGGCCCGCCGCGGCGACGCGCGGCTCCGGGTGCTCGCGCTGCCCGGCGACCACGTCCTCGTCGGCGACCCGGTGCTCGAGGTCCTGGAGGGGTCCGTCGCCCAGGAGGAGGCGGTCGCCGCGGTCGTCGTCGCCGACGCCCGCACCCCGCACCAGGACCTCCGCTACGCCGTCCAGCAGGTGGTCGAGATCGGAGTCCGCGGGCTCGCGACCGGCACCAACGACCCGTACACCGCGGTCGGCGCCGTCGAGGCCCTGACCAGCGCGCTCGTCGACCTCTGCGGCCGGCCGGAGGCGCGCGGCCGCTACTCCGACGCCGACGGAGTCGTCCGCCTGGTCGTCCCGTGGCCCCGAGCGGGCGAGCTGCTGGCCGACGTGTTCCTCGCCCTGCGCTCGTACGCGATGGAGCAGCCGCTCGTCGTCCGCGCCGGCGTGCGCCTCGCCGAGCGGCTCGCGGTCGTCGCCCGCGGCGGGACCCGCGTCGAGCTGCACCGCCAGGTCCAGGCGTTCGCCGCCGTGCACGCCGCCGTCGACGGCGACGCCCTCGAGGCGCCGGCCCTGCGCGCGTCGCTCGCCGCGCTCGAGGCGCGCCTCGCGGCCTGACGCCCGGCCTGCCCAATGCTCCGGAAAGCCGCACCGCCCGTGGAGTGCTCGAATCGATTCGAGTAGGCTCAGCGCATGACAGAGAACACCACTGAGCTGCGCGTGGGGGTCGTCGGCCTCGGCTTCGCCGGCACCACCCACCTCGATGCCTTCCAGTCCCTGCCCGGCACCCGCGTCGTCGCGCTCGCCGGCCAGGAGGAGGCGCGCCTGCACGAACTCGGCGCGACCCGCGGCGTCCCCGACCTCTACGCCGACTGGGAGGACCTCGTCGCCCGCGACGACCTCGACGTCGTCTCCATCGGAGTCCCGAACCACCTGCACCACCCGATCGCCGTGGCCTCGCTCGCGAGCGGCAAGCACGTCTTCTGCGAGAAGCCGCTTGCCACCACCGCCGAGCTGGCGGCCGAGATGGTCGAGGCCGCCCGCACGAACGACCGGGTGCTCGAGATCGCGTACAACCACCGCCGCCGCGCCGACGTCGCCTTCCTCCGCGACTACCTCGACGACGCGCCGCTGGGCGACGTCTACCACGCCCGCGCGAGCTGGCAGCGGCGCACCGGCATCCCCGGCATCGGCTCCTGGTTCACCAGCAAGGAGCTCGCCGGCGGCGGCCCGCTGATCGACCTCGGCTCCCACGTGCTGGACATCGCGCTGCACCTGCTCGACGAGCCGCGCGTGACCAGCGTCTCGGCGGTCGCGTACGGCGAGATCGGCCGCTCCGGCCGCGGAGGGCGCCCGCACGGCGTCGCCGCCACCGGCACGCACGCGTTCGAGGTGGAGGACTTCTCGAGCGCCCTGCTGCGCCTCGACAACGGCCGCTCGCTCCAGCTCGACGCCTCCTGGGCCAGCTACTCGAAGGTCGACGAGGACATCGAGGTCGAGCTGCTCGGCTCGGCCGGGGGCGCGCCTCCACATCGCCGACTACGCCACGGAGGGGACTCTGACGCTCTACTCCGAGGTCGCCGGAGCGCCGACCGTCTCGCACCCCGACGTGAAGGTCCCCGCCGGGCACCACCGCTCGGTCATCGCCGAGTTCCTGGAGGCCATCGCCTCGGGAGCCGACGCGCCCGCGGGCGGCCCCCGCTACTCCGGCCACTACGGCGAGTACGCGCTGCACCGCAGCCGGGTGGTCGACGCGATCTACCGCTCCGCCGCCGAGAAGCAGGAGGTGGCGGTCGCATGAGCGCCCCGATCGAGGTCCTCGTCTGGAACGAGTTCCGCCACGAGACCCGCGGCGACGAGACCGTGCTGCGCCACTACCCGGACGGCATCCACCGCGTCATCGCGGACGGGCTCGCGGAGTCGCTCGGCGACGCCGTCTCGGTGCGCACCGCGACGCTGCCCGAGCCCGAGCACGGGCTCACCGAGGAGGCGCTCGCGACGACGGACGTGCTGCTGTGGTGGGGGCACATCGCGCACGAGGAGGTGTCGGAGGAGGTCGTCCAGCGGGTCCTGCGGCACGTGCAGGAGGGGATGGGGATCCTGGTCCTGCACTCGGGCCACTACTCGTCGATCTTCAAGGCGCTCATGGGCACGACCTGCTCGCTGAAGTGGCGCAACGACCGCGACCGCGAGCTGGTCTGGACGATCGCGCCCACGCATCCGATCGCCGAGGGCGTGCCCAGCCCGCTGATCATCCCCGAGCAGGAGATGTACGGCGAGTACTTCGACATCCCGGTGCCGGAGGAGACGGTGTTCCTGTCGACGTTCACCGGCGGCGAGGTGTTCCGCTCCGGCGTGACCTACACCCGCGGCCTCGGGAAGGTCTTCTACTTCTCGCCCGGCGACCAGGACTACCCCGTCTACCACCACCCGGACATCCGGCGCGTGCTGGCGAACGCCGTCCGCTGGGCCCGCCCGACCCGGCCGCGCACGCCCCTCACGGCCGACCACCACCCCCGGGGCTGGTTCGAGTCCTGACGCGAGCTCCCGCGCCCTCCCCTCCCTCTCCGCGAGATGCCGCTCCGGTACGCGACACGCCGTGCCGGGCGCACCGACGTGGCGTCTCGCGGGGAGGTACTGGGGGGATGCAGCAGTCGGAGGGGCGCGAGCCGGAAGAGGTGCGCCGGTACGGGGAGGCTCCGGAGCAGATCGCGGACGTCTTCCGCGGGGCGCCCGGCGAGGCGCGCCGGCCGGTCGTGCTCGTGCACGGCGGGTTCTGGCGGGCGCGGTGGGACCGGCGGCACGCCCGGCCGCTCGCGGCGGCACTGGCCGACCGCGGGCACGACGTGCTCCTCCCCGAGTACCGGCGCACGGGCGACCCGGGAGGCGGCTGGCCGGGCACCGGCGACGACGTCCTGGCCGTGCTCGCGGCGCTCCCGGCACTGCTGCCCGGCGCCGGACCGGTCGCCCTCGTCGGCCACTCCGCCGGCGGCCACCTCGCCGTCTGGTCGCAGGCCGCCCGTCCGTCGCCGCACGTCGCCGCTGTGGTGGCACTGGCGGGCGTGCTCGACCTGGCCGCCGCCTCCGCCGACCGCCTCAGCGACGACGCCGTGGGGGAGCTCCTCGGCGGCGACCTCGCGCTGCTCCCGGGCGCCGACCCCGCGCAGCTGCCCGCGCCGCCGCAGCCGATCACGCTGATCCACGGCGTACTCGATGAGGACGTCCCTGTCGCCTACAGCCGCCGATACGCCGACCGGCACCCCGCCGTGCAGCTGCACGAGCTCGCCGACGCCGACCACATGGCGCTCGTCGATCCGACGACGCCCGCCTTCGCGATCCTCCTCGCCGAGCTCGCCTGACGCGGGATCGCACCCCCTCGCCCGTCGGCGTGCGCTGGGGACGGATCGCGACGCACCGCCCGCCGACGCGCGACGGGGACAGGCCCCCTACAGGACCGGCGGGTACAGGAAGAGCGGGACCTGGGCGGTGGGGAAGGTGCGGGTCACGTAGCTGTGCTTGCCGCCGTAGTTGTACTCCTCGAGGAGCACCGTGCCGTCGTCGTTGACCTTCTGCACGTACGAGACGTGGTTGTAGGTCCACCACGCGACGCAGCCGACGATGGGGACGCTGCTGGTCGCCCAGCCCTTCGCGGCCCAGTTGTCCGGCCACTCGTAGGCGCTGCCGCCGAGCGGAGTGATGTTGCCCCAGGTGTACTTCCACGGCGCGGAGGTGCGGCCGGCGTCGCGGTTGAGGCGCCAGGCCACGAAGTCGACGCACTCACGGTAGTAGTAGCCGAGCGGCGAGAGTCCGCCGCCGTCGTCGTCGATGGTCTGGTAGGGCCACGGGTAGTCGTCGCCGACCGCGCGGGTCTGCACGGTCGAGAACTCGCCGCCGTTGGATCCGGAGAGCACGGCCGCCTGGCGGCTGGCCTCGTCGAGCTGCGCCTGGGTCGGTGCGGCGAAGGCGTCGCGGACGGCGGTCTGGCCGGCGGCGTCGGAGGAGACGGTGAGGTTCTGGAGGCCGACCCGGTTCGCGGCGGCGCGGCCGGTCGCGGTGGCGGAGGAGCTGCGGGCGCCGTACGCGGGGATCGCGGCCGTGGCGAAGAGGCCGCCGACCACCGAGAAGGTGCCGAAGGCCAGGGCGCGGCGGCTGAGGCCACGGGCCCGGGCGGATTCGGCGACGCGGGGAGCGACGGGGCGGGAGGCGGACGCGCGACGCGGAGAGGCCGGGATCGACCGGGAGGCGGGGGAGGCGACGGCGGGGACCTCGACCGACACGGTCGGAGCGGGCGCCACGGCCGATGCGGCGTCGACGATGAAGTCCGCGGAGTCGTCAGCGCCTGCGGAAGCGGCGGAGTCGTCCGATCCGCTGCCCTCGACCGCGGCACCGGCGGTCGCCGCGCCCGTCTCCGTCTCGGCCCGGGCCGCACGGCGCTCGGCCTCGCGGGCCTCGCGCCGGGTCGGGGGTGCAGTGGTCGGGGTGCCGGCACTCTCCTCAGGGGTGGGAATGCCTGGCTTCGACACGCGTGCGTTCTCCTCGGATGACGGTGGTGACGGGGGGTCGGGGGCCGGTGGGGATCCGGCGACGAGCCACTCTAGCCCGAGGCCCGCGCATAACGGAACGATCACGACGGATCCGGCACGGATGCTCCGACCGCTCGCGCCCGTGCGGTGCCAGGATGGGGCGCAACCGGGAAGGAGCTCCTCATGACCGCACCCACCCCCACCGGGCCCGTCCTCGTCGGCATCGTCGACGGCCAGCGACCCGAGGTCCTGCGCACCGCCGCCCGCGTCGCCGCCGACGCCGGAGCCGCCCTGCTGCTCGTGTCGGTCTCGGCCGATCCGTACCTCGTCGGCGAGTACGTCGATCCGATGACCGGCGGCATCCCGCTCGGCTTCGTCGGCGCCGCGGCCGACCGCGGCGAGGGCCCGTCCCTCCCGCCCGGGCTCCGCGAGACGGTCGAGCACGAGCTGGACGGCAGCACCGTGCAGTGGTCGCTGCGCGCGGCACGGGGCGAGCCCGCCCTGGCGCTCGCCGAGGTCGCCGAGGAGGTCGACGCGCGGATGATCGTGGTCGGCACCCGCGACGCGGGCGTGCTCGCGAGCATCGCCGAGTTCCTCAGCGGGAGCGTCGCCGCCCACCTCGCGCACCGCCAGCACCGCCCCGTGCTCGTCGTCCCGCGCGCCGACCGCGACCCGTCGCGCCCGGCGCCCTGGGACCTCGCGGAGTGACGCGACCCCTCCACCTGCGCCCCTCCGCGATCCTCCTCGTCGCGGCGGGTGGAGCCGTCGGCACGGCTGCGCGCGCCGCGATCGGCGCCGCACTGCCCCCGCTGGGCGTCGTGCCGGTCGCGACGCTCGCCGTGAACCTGCCGGGCGCGTTCCTCCTGGGCCTCCTGCTCGAGGCGCTGGCGCGGCGCGGGCCGGATGAGGGCGGGCGCCGCACCCTGCGCCTCCTGCTCGGCTCCGGCGTGCTGGGCGGATTCACGACCTACAGCACCTTCTCGCTCGACACGGTCGCGCTGCTCGAGGGCGGCCACGTCGTGGAGTACCTGCTCTACACCGGCGGCACGCTCGTGCTGGGCGTGCTCGCCGCGGCGCTGGGCATCGCTGTCGCGGGGCGGCGGAGGGCGGCGGCGTGACGCCCGGCCTACTGCTCGCGGTCGCTCTCGCGGGCGGAGTCGGAGCGGCCGCACGGCTCGTCGTCGACGGGGTCGCGCGGTCGCTCGTGCCGGCGCGCTGGCCGGTCGGCACCGCGCTGATCAACGTGAGCGGGTCGCTGCTGCTCGGAGTCGTCACCGGGCTCGTGCTGGCTGGCGTCCTCGACCCGGTGTGGCGGGCCGTGCTCGGGACGGGCGTGCTCGGCGGATTCACGACGTTCAGCACGGCGAGCGTCGAGACCGCGCGGCTCTTGCTCGGCCGGCGCTGGGCGGCCGGCCTGGGGTACGGCGTCGGCACGGCGGCGCTCGCCGTCGCGGCGGCCGCCGCGGGCCTCGCCCTGACGGGCGTCCGGCTGTCTTGAGCGGCGCGGTGGGCGCTCCGGAGCGGCACGTGGCTCCGCTCCTCACCGCCCTTCCCGGTGCCCACCCCACGCCCCTCCGCACCCGCCTCATCGACCCCGCCCCGTCACTCCTGATCCCCCCGCTCACGGGGCAAGCGCCCGCCGCCGCCCGCGAGCCGACGCGGATCCTCGCGCGGTGACCCCCGGTCGAGGGACGCCTCGACCTCCGGAGCATGGGTGAAGATGGGCGGATGACATCCGTGGGGGGCGTTCCGGAGCTCAGGCTGGCCGTCGTCGACGACCAGCCCCTCTACCGGCACATGCTGTCGTCGCTGCTGCGCGCGGTGCCGGGCGTGCGGAGCGTCGTGGAGGCCGGATCCGCCACGGAGGCGCGGTCGGTGCTGCGGCCCGCGGAGCTCGACGTGGCGATCCTCGACATCGAGCTCGGCGACGGGGACGGCATCGAGCTCGGGCGCCGACTGCGGTCCACCGCGCCGGGGCTGGGCATCGTCCTGCTCTCGGCCGTCGACGCGATGCACCGCTTCCTCCGCCTCGACCGCGCCGAGGCCCGCGGCTGGAGCTACCTCTCGAAGACCTCCTCCCTCACCGCCCCCGCGCTGCTCGCCTCCGTCCGCGCGACGGCGGACGGCCGCACCGTGCTCGATCCGGCGCTGGTCGCCGCCCGCGCGGCCCGCCGCGACTCCCCGGTCGCCGCGCTGAGCCCGCGCCAGTACGAGGTGCTCTCGGGTCTCGCATCGGGGCTGACCAACGCCGCGATCGGCGAGCGCCTCGGCATCGCGGTCCGCTCGGTCGACAACCACGTCAACGCCGTCTACGCGGGCCTCGGCGTGCGGTCGGACGGCGAGCGCAACCCGCGGGTCGACGCGACGCTCCTCTTCCTCGAGCACACCGGATGAGCGCCGGCCCGAGCGATACGCGCGAGGACAACCGCATCGTCCTCGGAGCGATGGCCCTCCTCGGCGGCGTCCTCTCGCTGCTGGCCGCGCTCCAGGCCGTCTTCGCGCTCGGGATGCTGTCGCGGACGCTGCGGGGCGTCGATCCGGGGCCGCTGCTCGACGTGACGACGCGCGTCCTGGTCAACGTGTCGACGATCGGGCTCGCGATCGCCCTGGTCGCGGTGCTGCGTCCCGAGCGCTCGACCGGCGGCGGCCGGGTGGCCCGGACGGCGGTCATCGCCGTGGGGATGGGACTCGTCCGCTGCTGCCTCCAGGTGCTGACCGGCGTCTACCCGCTCTCGGCCCTCCCCGCTCTCGCGGTCGAGCTGGTCGTCGGATCCACGGTGATCGCGCTGATCACGGCCTACGGCTACCTGCTCGTGCGCGCGGCGCGGCGGGTTCGCGAGAAGGAGCGGGAGCACGCCCGCGCCTCCGTGCAGGCGCTCGAGGCGGTGCAGGCCCTGCAGCGGGAGGAGCTGCGGGTGCGGCGCGACGTCGCGCAGAGCCTGCACGGCGGCCTCCAGAACGGACTCGTGGTGCTGACCGCCGAGCTGCACGCGGTCGCGAGCACATCCGACGAGGCGGCCTCGGAGCGGCTGCTCGCCATCGCCGCCCGGCTCGACCGGCTCCGCGAGGACGAGGTGCGCGCGGTCGGCCACGCCCTCTACCCGGTCGAGATCGACCACGGCCTGGTCCCCGCCGTCCGCGACCTCGTCGCGCGCCTCCCTCCCGAGATCGCCGTCGACCTCGACCTCGGCCGCATCCCGGCGCTCGCCGCCGAGGGTGCCGAGCCGCCGCTCGACCAGCGGATGCTCCTGGTCCGGTTCCTGGAGGAGGCGGTCACCAACGCGCTGAAGCACGGCGGCGCCTCCTCGCTGCGGGTGCGCGGCGACGAGGAGGCGGGCGTCGTGGTGCTCACCCTCGACGACGACGGCCGCGGACTCGTCGAGGGGTCGACGCGCTCGGGCCTGGCGCGGCTGGAGCGGCAGCTCGCGGTCTACGGGGGCTCGTTGGAGCTCTCGGACTCGCCCGTGCTGGCGGGGGCGCGGCTGAGGGCGCGGCTCCCGCTGTCCGACGCGGACGGCGGCGCGGCGGAGTAACGGGACGGGCGCTCCCGCGGTCCCTCGCGTCGAGCACAGGGCGGTCCGAGGGGCGGATTCACGCCGGATGGCGAGCCGTCTCCTCGTGCCCGCCCCTCACGCCGGGTAGACCAGCAGATCCTCCGGAGCGACGGTGAAGCCTGCCTCGCGTCCAGGCGCGAGGTCGAGGCGCGCCGCGTCGGCCGCCGGGACGTCGGCGGTCAGGAGCGCGCTGCGCACCCGCACCGCGTCTCCCCGCTGCTCCACATCGGTGATCACGGCGCGGAGGCCTCCCTCTCCGACGGAGACGGCGGAGGGACGGACCGCGGCGAGCACCGCGGCGCCGACCGCGACCGGCTCGGCCGCGACTCCGGACAGCTCGTGCCCGTCGGCGGTGCGCAGACCCGTCCCGGTGCGGACGCCCTCGAGCAGCTCGAGCCCGGCGAGCTCGGCGGTGAACGCGGTGCGCGGGCGGGTGAGGACGCGGGCGGTCGGCCCCTCCTCGACCACCCGGCCGCTGTGCAGCACCAGCACCCGGTCGGCGAGGGTCCAGGCGTCGAGCACGTCGTGGGTGACCACGATCGCCGAGCGGTCGGCGAGCACCTCGCGGAGCATCCGGCGGAGGACGGGGGCGGTCCGGGCGTCGACCGCGGCGAGCGGCTCGTCGAGCAGCAGGAGGCGCGGGTCGGTCGCGAGGGCTCGGGCGAGGGCGACCCGCTGCGCCTGGCCGCCGGAGAGGCTCCCCGGGCGCCGGTCGGCCAGGTCGGCCACGCCCGCGGCGGCCAGCTCGCGCTCGGCTCGCTCGCGCGACCGCGCCCGTCCGGCGCCGGCGCTGCGCGGACCGAACGCCGCGTTCTCGCGCACGCTGAGGTGCGGGAACAGCAGCGGATCCTGCGCCAGCAGGGCGACGGGGCGCCGGTGCGGAGGAGTCCACCGGCGGTCGTCGAAGAGCAGCGCGCCGCCGGCGGTCGCCCGCCCGGAGTCGGCGCGGACGAGGCCGGCGATCAGCTCGAGCACGGTCGACTTGCCCGCGCCGTTGGGCCCGAGCAGCGCGATCGTCTCGCCCTCGGCCACGTCGATCCGCACGTCGACCCCGCGCGCCGCGAGCCGCGCCTCCAGCAGCAGGCTCACCGCGGCACCCCCCGGGCGGAGCGGCCGTGCGCGAGACCGATCACGAGCACCGCGACCACCACGAGCACCAGCGCGAGGGCGACCGCCGCGTCCGGATCGCTCTCGCGCTGCAGGTAGATCTCGAGCGGGAGGGTGCGCGTCGTGCCCTCGAGGCTGCCGGCGAAGGTCAGCGTCGCCCCGAACTCGCCGAGCGCCCGCGCGAACGAGAGGATCGCGCCCGAGGCGAGGCCCGGCAGGATCAGCGGCAGCGTGATCCGCCGGAGCACCGTCCCGGGGGACGCGCCGAGCGTCGCGGCGACCGACTCGTACCGCGCGCCGGCGCTGCGCAGCGCGCCCTCGAGCGTCAGCACCAGGAACGGCAGGGCCACGAAGGTCTGCGCGATCACGACGGCGGTGGTCGAGAACGCGATGCGGACGCCGAGGGCCTCCAGCGCGCCGCCGAGCAGGCCCATCCGCCCGAAGGTGAAGAGCAGCGCGAGCCCGCCGACCACCGGCGGGAGCACCAGCGGCAGCAGCACCAGCGAGCGGAGCAGGCGCTGGCCGGGGAAGGCCGTGCGGGCGAGCACGAGGGCCATCGGGGTGCCGAGCAGCAGGCACAGCAGGGTCGCGACGGCGGAGGTGCGCAGGCTCAGCAGGAGCGCGGCGACGGAGGAGTCGGAGGTGATCAGCGGCAGGAACTGCGGCCAGTCGACGCGGGCGAGGATCGCGGCGAGCGGGAGCAGCACCAGCAGGGCGCCGAGCGCGGCGACGGCCACGACCCAGCGCGGCAGGCCGGACCCGGTGCGCATCAGCCGCGGGCGAGCGGCGTCTCGACGATGACCGTGGTCGCCTTGACCACCGCCACCGCGGGAGACCCGGGCTCGAGCCCGAGCTCGCGGACCGCTTCGCTGCTCATCAGCGAGACCACGCGGTGCGGACCGCACTGCAGCTCGACCTGCGCCATCACGGTGTCCATCACGATGCCGGTGACGATCCCGACGAAGCGGTTGCGGGCCGAGCGCGCGACCGGGGACGGATCCTCCGGCAGCACGGCGTTCGCGCGGGCGAGCCGGGCGACCTCGAGGCCGTCGACGACGCGTCTCCCGGACGCGTCCTTCGCGCTCTCGAGAGTCCCGTTCTCGATCCAGCGCCGCAGCGTGTCGTCGCTCACGCCGAGCGCGGCGGCGGCGTCCCTGATCCGTATCTGCGGCATGGAGTCGATCCTACGTCCGCGGCTGAGCCTGTGCCGTGCCCGTCTCCTCTCCACGAGATGCCGCTGCGGTGCGCCTCCTGCGGTGTGCCGCGTACCCGCACGGCATCTCGCGGAGAGGGAGGAGAGGACGGCGGAGGGACGGGCGCTGGGGATCCCGGGCCCCGCGCGCAACCCCCTGGAGGACCGGCGGGAGCACGACGCACGCTGAAGAGACGACGACACAGGAGGCGGCATGCGCGCGATGGTCTACCGGGGCCCCTACAAGGTCCGCGTGGAGGAGAAGGACCGGCCGAGGATCGAGCACCCGAACGACGCGATCGTCCGGGTGACGCTGGCGGCGATCTGCGGATCCGACCTGCACCTCTACCACGGGCTGCTCCCGGACACCCGGATCGGCCACACCTTCGGCCACGAGTTCATCGGCGTGGTCGACGAGGTCGGCTCGTCGGTGCAGAACCTCAGCGTCGGCGACACGGTGATGGTCCCCTTCACCATCTACTGCGGCTCCTGCTGGTTCTGCTCCCGCGGCCTCTACTCCAACTGCCACAACGTGAATCCGAACGCCACCGCGATCGGCGGCATCTACGGCTACTCGCATTCGGCGGGCGGCTACGACGGCGGGCAGGCGGAGTACGTGCGCGTCCCGTTCGCCGACGTGGGCCCGACGAGGATCCCCGAGTGGCTGCCGCACGAGGACGCCCTGATGCTCACCGACGCCTTCTCGACCGGCTACTTCGGCGCGCAGCTCGGCGACATCGTCGAGGGCGACACGGTCGTGGTGCTCGGAGCCGGACCGGTCGGCCTGGCCGCCGCGCGCTCCGCCTGGCTGATGGGCGCCGGCCGCGTCATCGTCGTCGACCAGATCGACTACCGCCTCGCCAAGGCCCGCGACTTCGCCTTCGCCGAGACCATCGACTACACCGAGGAGGACGACCTCGTCGTCACCCTCAAGAAGACCACCGGCGGGCTCGGCGCCGACGTCGTGATCGACGCGGTCGGCGCGGAGGCCGACGGGAACCTCCTCCAGCACGTCACCGGGGCCAAGCTCAAGCTGCAGGGCGGCTCGCCGATCGCGCTCAACTGGGCGATCGACGGCGTCCGCAAGGGCGGCACCGTCTCGGTGATGGGCGCCTACGGTCCGCTCGCGAGCGCCGTCAAGTTCGGCGACGCCGTCAACAAGGGCCTCACGCTGCGGATGAACCAGGCCCCCGTCACCCGCCAGTGGCCGCGCCTGTTCGAGCACATCCGTGCCGGGCACATCACGCCCAGCGACCTGATCACGCACCGCATCCCGCTCGAGCACATCGCCGAGGGGTACCACCTGTTCTCGTCCAAGCTCGACGGCTGCATCAAGACCGTCGTCGTCCCGTAGGAGGATCCCGTGCCGTACACCGCCGACCGCCCCGTCCGCGTGCCGACCGCCGAGGAGCTGCGTGCCCGCATCCCGGGCTGGGGCGCCGACCTCGATCCCGCCGACCGGCCCGCCTTCCCCCGCGAGCGCAGCGACCTCGTCTCGGGCGCGCACTGGGAGCGTCCGGAGAGGATGCGGACGCACGGCCGTCGCGAGAAGAGCATCGAGCACCTCGAGCTGCCCGCCGTCTTCGGCACGGCGCAGCCCCTCCACGGCCTCTCGGGCGCGATCCGCCGCTACGCCTACGACCGGTTCAGCGAGGGGCGCCACGCGCACTGGCTGCTGCTCGTGCTGGGCGACCGGGTGGAGTCGACCGGGGCGCACCTCCGCTCGCTGCTCACGACGCGGCCGGACGATCCGATCACCGAGACCGGTGTGCTGGCCGAGGCGCACGCGCACCCGATCGCCTCGCGCCGCGGCCGGACCGACGTGCGCCACCAGATCCTCGACCCGCTGCTCGTCGGCGGTCCCTGGGTCCTCGCCGCCCTCGGCGCCGTGGCCGTCGCCCGCCGCCTCCTGCGCTGACGCCCGTTCCCCTCTCGCGAGAGGCCGCTCCGGTACGCCGCCGTCGGCGTGTCGCGGACCGGAGCGGCGTCCCGCGGAGGAGGACGCAGTCAGCGGCTGCGGGGTGCGGCGCCCGCGGTCGGCGCGGTGCGGGTGTCGACGCTCGCCGTGAGTGCCGCGGAGTAGCCGGACGCCGGGCTGCCGGACATCGCCGCGAGCTGCAGGGCTCCGCCGTCGTCGCCGAAGACGGAGTCGGTGTCCAGGCCGACCCGGGCGAGGTTCGCGGCCGAGCCCGCGTACGCATCGAGGGCGTAGACCGCGGTGCACGCCTCCTCCTGCAGGGCGACCTGCGAGGTCGCGATCGCGTTCGACGCGTCGGTGATCGAGTCCGCTCCCGGGTACACCTCGAAGTGGATGTGCGGCCAGCGGCCGGAGTAGCAGGCCGGGACGATCGAGGCGAAGGAGACGACGCCCGACGCGTCGGCGACCTGCACGCCACGGAGGTACGTCTCGTCCTCGACGCCGCTGGAGTACATCGAGTAGTCCCCGTTCGCGTCGCAGTGCCAGACGTACACGGCGGCTCCGGCGAACGGCACGTCCCCGTTCGCCGCGTCGAGGATCGTCAGAGTGAGCGCCAGGGGGACCCCGTCGGCCGTCGCGCCGCCGCCGATGCTGGTCCGCAGGTCGCTGCGGACGATCCCGGAGCGCTCGAGGACGTCGACCCCGTTCGAGCCGTCGCCCGGGTAGGGTCCGGCCGTCTCGTCGGGGATCTCGCCGGCGACCGCGGTGGCGGTCCCGGCCGTGGCGGTCGCGGTGGGAGTCGCGGCGGCGGTCGCGGCGGCGGGGGAGGCGGATCCCGATCCTCCGGTGGCGCACGCCGCGAGCCCGAGGGTCGCCGCCCCCGCGCCGACCAGCGTCAGCACGCCGCGCCGCGAGAAGAGGGTGCCCACGTCGAACGGGAGGCCCTGGTCGACCACCTCCTCCTCGGGGCGGTCGAGCCGGCGGCCCTCGTAGGCCGGTCCGTCGGGCGTGCTGCGGGGCTCCGGGATGCGGGTCATGGTCGTGCTCCTCGTCGATCGTGGTGTCCGTCGCGAGCAACCCTTGCGGCCGGGGCTCTGCGCCTCCGATGACCGTCCTACGACCCTCCTATGACCGACCTGCCGACCGCCGTGCAGGCCTCCTCCGACGCCGCGACGCCTCTCACGGTGCTCCGAACCCGGCCGCCGCGAGCACCGCGCGCCCGGCGTCGGAGGCGACGTACGCGACGAAGGCCGCCGCCGTGGCCGGGTCGCCCGCTCCGGTCAGCGCCGCGATCGGGTACGTGTTCACCGCCTCCGAGGCCTCGGCGAAGGGGATGCCGGTGACCGAGCCCGCAGCCCCGCGGACGTCGGTCGCGTAGACGAGCCCGGCGTCCGCCTCGCCCGAGGACACCTTGCCGAGCACGTCGGTGACCGACGACTCCTCGCTCACGGGAGAGATGTCGACGCCGGCGGCCTGCTCGACCGCGGCGGCCGCCGCTCCGCACGGCACCTGCGGCGCGCAGACGACGGTGGCGGTCCCGGGCCGGGCGAGGTCGGCGAGCGAGGCGACCTGCGCCGGGTTGCCGGGAGGCACGGCGATCTCGAGCGTGTTCGTGGCGATGTCGACCGGGTTCCCGTCGACGAGCCCGGCCTCGGCGACGGTGGACATCGTGCGCTCGTCGGCGGAGGCGAAGACGTCGGCCGGGGCGCCGTTGACGATCTGCGTCGCGAGGTCGGAGGAGCCGGCGAAGGAGAGCTCGACCTGCGCGCCGGGCTCGGCGGCCTCGAACCCCGTGGCGAGCTCGGTGAACGCGCCCTTCAGCGAGGCGGCGGCGAAGACCGTGATGGAGCCGCCGACCGAGGACGTCGCGCCGCCGGTGGCCGTATCGCCGGCGGGGGTCGACGGAGCGGAGCAGCCGGCGAGCAGGAGGAGCGCGGCAGCGGCCGGGACGAGGGGGAGCAGGCGACGATGCACGGGGACCTCCGGATCTGGGGTCCGCAGATGCGGCGGACAACTGATCTTAGGACCTCAGGTGCGGAGGCGGGCTGGGAGGAGGGCCTCACGTGCGGCGGAGAGACGATCCGAGGATCGGACCGGCCGGGCGACGCGCCTGCGCGAGGACCGACGGGCCGCGCGACGCACAGCGGCGGGCGGACCGCAGCCCTCCGGCTCCGGCCCGCCCGCCGCTCGTCGCGGCCGCCTCGACGGCGGTCCTCCGCTCAGCCCTGCGGCGGCGAGTAGAACTGGAGGTCGTTGCCCTCCGAGTCCTTGAAGGGGAGGATGCGGCCCCACTCGTGGTCGCTGATCTCACCCTCGATCGACGCGCCCCGCGCCGTGAGGCGCTCCAGCTCGTCCTCGATCGAGCCCTCGGGCTGGAACGAGATGACCGCCCCGCCCTGCTCCGCGACCGTGGCCGATTCGCGGGCGTTCAGGCCGATCATCAGCCCGCCGGCGTCCAGCTCCGACCAGTCGGCCGAGGTGTCCTTGACCTCGAGGCCGAGCGTGTCGCGGTAGAACGCGACCGCCCGCTCCATGTCCGTGACGGGGACCCAGACCGTTGCGACTCCTGATGCCATGTCGTGCTCCTTCGCTCGATGATGCCGTTCCTCCGACGCTAGGTCGGGGACGCCCGGAGCGGGGGCCCTTGCGCCGACGCGCGGAGGCTGCTCTCGCGCGGCGCCTCTCCGCCGAGGCACCGCCCCTCGCCGGCGTCTCGGCGCGCAGCGGGACGTCTCCGCCCGGCCTCCTCGCGAACGCTCCCCGCCTCAGCGCTCGGCGACGAAGCGGTGCACCACCGCGAGGTCCTCGTCGCCGAGGCCGGCGTCGACCAGGTCGCGGAACACGGTGCGGAGCGTGCCGAGCAGCGGAGCGGAGGTGCCCGTCGCCTCCGCCTCGTCGGCCGCGGCCCGCAGGTCCTTGTCCATGAAGGAGGCGACGCCGGTCGGCGTGTAGTCGCGGGCGACCAGGGCGGCGCGCTTGGTCTCGAGCACGCGGCTGCCCGCGTAGCCGCCCTGCAGCAGGGCGAGCAGCGTGTCGAGGTCGAGGCCGGAGCGCTCGGCGATGACGGCGGCCTCCGCGATCGCGGTCATGGTCGCGGCGACGACGAGCTGGTTGCAGGCCTTCGCCACCTCGCCGGCGCCGAGCGGCCCGAGGCGGACGGCGGTCCCGCAGGCGGACAGCACGGGCAGCACGCGGGCGACGTCCTCCTCCGCTCCGCCGGCCATGATCGAGAGGGTCCCCGCCTCGGCGCCCTCGGTGCCGCCGCTGACGGGGGCGTCGACGAGGCGGAGCCGCGGGTGGCGTCCCGCCAGCTCGCGCAGGCCGGTGGCGGACACGCTGGAGCAGACGACGAGCACGAGGTCCGACCCGGCGGCGAGCACTCCCTCTTCTCCCTCGAGCACCTCCTCGAGCTGCGGCAGGTCCGGCACCATCACGATCAGCACGTCCGAGGCGGCGGCGAGCGAGCGGGCGGAGTCGTGCCACTGCGCCTCGGGGACGGCGCGGCGGGCGCGGTCGGCGGACGCGGGGCGCGCCGTGATCCCGAGCGGGACGCCGGCGGCGACGAGGCGCCGGGCCATCGGGGCGCCCATGCTCCCGAGCCCGATGAAGCCGGTGCGCGCGGGCGGGAGGGCGGCGGTCGTGGTGTCCGGCATGCGCCCAGCATATCGAACACGGTTCACAGGAGTGAAGTAGGGTGGGCGCGGGCCGATCCGGGGGAGCGCCTCCCGCACCGTCCCGCGAAGGGACACCCGTGACCGATCGCCTCCGCGTCGTCATCGCCTCGCCGCTCAGCCCCGAGCTGATCGCCCGCATCGTCGAGCTCGAGCCGCGCCTCGAGGTCGTCGCCGACCAGAGTCTCCTCCCTCCGATGCGCCACCCCGGCGACCACGGCGGAGACCCCTCCTTCCGGCGCACCCCGGAGCAGCAGCGCGCCTTCGACGAGCTGGTCGACTCCGCCGACGTGCTCTACGGCGTGCCGGACGAGACCCCCGCCGCCCTCGCGCGCACGGCCGCCGCGAATCCGCGCCTCCGCTGGGTGCAGACGATGCCCGCCGGCGGAGGCGCGCAGGTGCGGGCCGCGGGGCTCGACGACGCGCAGCTCGAGCGCATCGCGTTCTCGACCTCGGCGGGAGTCCACTCCGAGCCGCTCGCCGAGTTCGGGGTCTTCGGACTCCTGGCCGGCGCCAAGTCCCTCCCGCGCCTCCAGGCCCTCCAGCGCGAGCGCGTCTGGGGCGGCCGGTGGACGATGGGGCTGATCTCGGAGCAGACGGTCCTGATCGTGGGGCTCGGCACGATCGGGCGCGCGACGGCCCGCAAGCTCCAGCAGCTCGGCGCCCGCGTGATCGGCACGAGCCGCCACGAGACCGAGGTCGAGCACGTCGACGAGATCGTCGCCCCCGACGCGATCGCGGAGGCGGCGGGCCGGATCGACGGGGTCGTCGTCACGCTCCCCGGCACCGCCGCCACCGAGAAGCTGGTCGGCTCCGAGTTCTTCGCCGCACTGCGCCCCGGCGCCTCGTTCGTCAGCGTCGGCCGCGGGACGGTCGTCGACGAGGAGGCGCTGCTCGCCGCCCTCGACGACGGCCGCGTCGGCTTCGCCGCGCTCGACGTGGTGGCGGAGGAGCCGCTCGAGCAGAGCAGCCCGCTCTGGAGCCACCCGAGCGTCCTGATCAGCCCCCACACCGCGGCGCTGAACGTCGCGGAGGACCGCCTGATCGCCGAGCTCTTCGCGCGCAACGCCACCCGCTTCCTCGACGGGGAGCCCCTGATCAACCGAGTCGATACGGTGGAGTTCTACTGATCCCGCCCCCGGAAGAGGACGCCATGGCCCGCCCCGATGCGCCCCCGACGACGGTCGACTCCGACAGGGGATCGGGCGCCCCGGCCGTGTCGCGCGCCATGCGGATCCTCGACCTCCTCGCCGACGCGGGCGGCCCGCGTACGCTGACGGACATCGCCCGCGAGCTCGGGATCGCCAAGTCGTCGACCTCGAACCTCTGCGCCGCTCTCGAGGAGGGCCGGCTCATCCGCCGCGTCGGCTCCGGCTTCCTCCTCGGCCGGCGCACCGTCGAGCTCGGCAGCCACTACCTCGCCGGCTTCGACCCGGTGCGCGAGTTCTACCGGCTCTGCGAGGAGTCGCCGGTGCTCTCGCGTCAGCTGGTGCAGATCGCGCTGCTCGACGGCACGCGGGTCCTCTACCTGGCGGTGCACGAGGGGCGGGAGCGGTTCGCGCTGTCCGCGAGCGTCGGCGACCGGTACCCCGCCTCCGCCACGGCCGTCGGAACGGCGCTCCTGGCCGAGCTCGACGACAGCGAGATCGCCGAGCGCTTCGCCGACGACCGCGACATCGTCGTCTTCACCGACCGGTCCACGTCCTCGACCCGCGAGCTGCTCCGCAAGGTCGCCGCGGCGCGCGTGCGCGGCTACGCGATCGACGACGGCGAGCTGCACCCCAGCGTCCTGGGCGTCGCCGTCGCGGTCCCGGCCGCCACCCGCTCCGATCTCTCGGTCGCGGTCGGCGTCTCGCTGGTCCGGCCGGTCGGCGACGATCAGGAGGAGGTCGTCGCGGCCCTCCGCGAGGCCGCCGCGGCGCTCGGCCGCCCGCCCCTCGTCGCCGGAGCGCCCGACTGACGCCTCGCCGTCCATTCCGTTGAATCCCGTTCACTGGGCTGTTACGCTCGGCCCATCCCGCCTCTGCGGGCCGGAGTGAGCGAGGCACCGTGGCGACCAGCAGAACGAGCAGCACGAGCAGCCGCACCGGCGTCGAGCCGAGGGGCGTCCGCTGATGCGCCTCGCGCGGATCGGGGCCGAGGACGGACCGGCCGTCGTCCTCCAGGTCGCGGGGGAGTGGCGCGAGATCGAGGACGCCTTCGCCGCGGAGCCGGTCGAGACGGGCCGCCGCTGGCCCGTCGAGGGCGCGCACCTGCTGGCCCCGGTGGAGCCCCGCGTCATCCTCGGCATGGCGCACAACGGCTCCGCGGCCGACCGGCTGCTGCCGCCGCAGGCCTTCCACAAGACCGCGCACACGCTGGCCGGGCCCGGCGACCCGATCGTCCTCGACGAGGGCATCGGCCCGGTGGTCGTCGAGGGCGAGCTCGCCCTGGTCATCGGCCGCACCGCGCGGCACCTCACGCCCGAGGACGCGCTCGCGCACGTGCTCGGAGCGACGGTCGCGAACGACGTCACCGCTCCCGGGATGATCGCCGCCGACGGCCTCTTCCTCCAGGGCAAGAACGGCGACGGCTGGACGCCGCTCGGACCGTGGATCGAGACCGGAGTCGACGTCGACGCGGTCGGCATCACGGTGAGCGTCGACGGGGAGGTGCGGGCCGTCTCCTCGACCGACCGCCTCGGCTGGCGCGCCGCCCAGATCCTGGTGCACCTCACCTCCCACCTCACGCTCCACCCGGGTGACGTCGTCCTCACCGGCTCGCCCGGCACGGCCGTCGAGGTCGGGCCCGGCCAGGAGGTGCTGATCGCCCTCGACGGGATCGGCGCGCTCGCGAGCCGCACCGTCGCGGGCCCTCCGCGCGCGGCGCCTCCGCAGCCCTGACACCCGCTCCGACCCTCTGGAGGAACCGTGCTCTTCGACCTGACCGACCGCGTGGCGCTCGTCACCGGATCCAGCCGCGGCATCGGCCGCGCCGTCGCCACCGGCCTCGCCGAGGCGGGCGCCACCGTCGTCCTGAACGGCCTCGACCCCGAGCGCCTCGAGGCCGCCCGCGCCGAGCTCGCGGAGCGGTTCCCCGGCACCGACGACCGCCCGCGGATCCACGCCCGCGCCTTCGACGTCACCGACGACGCGGCCGCCGAGGCGGGCGTCGCCTGGATCGAGGAGGCGGTGGGTCCGCTGCGCATCCTGGTCAACAACGCCGGCGTCCAGCACCGCGTGCCCCTGCTCGAGCTCGAGGTCGCCGACTGGGAGCGGGTGCTGCGCACGAACCTCACCAGCGCCTTCGTGGTCGGCCGGGCGGCGGCGAAGCGGATGATCCCGCGCGGCGCCGGGAAGATCGTCAACGTCGCCTCGGTGCAGGCCGATCTCGCGCGGCCGACGATCGCGCCCTACACCGCCTCGAAGGGCGGGATCCGCAACCTCACCCGCGCGATGACGGCGGAGTGGGCGCAGCACGGCATCCAGGTCAATGCGATCGCTCCGGGGTACATCCACACCGAGATGACGCAGGGCCTCGTCGACGACGAGGAGTTCAACAGCTGGATCCTCGGGCGCACGCCCGCCGCGCGCTGGGGCCGCGTCGAGGACCTGATCGGCCCCGCCGTCTGGCTCGCCTCCGACGGCTCGGACTACGTCAACGGGCAGGTCGTCTTCATCGACGGCGGCATGACCGTCGTCGTCTGAGCCACCCCTCGACCCACCGAACGGAACCCGCATGACCGCGCTCGTCCCCGACTCCACCACCCGCGTCGTCGTCCACGCCGCCGGCGACCTCCGCGTCGAGGAGGCGCCGCTCGCGCCGCGCGGCCCCGGCGAGGCCCTCGTCGCCGTCGCCTACGGCGGGATCTGCGGCTCCGATCTGCACTACTGGACGCACGGCGCCGCGGGCGAGTCGATCCTCCGCGAGCCGCTGACGCTCGGCCACGAGGTGGTCGGCACGGTCGTCGAGGCAGCGGCGGACGGCTCAGGACCCCCGGTCGGCGCGGCCGTCGCCGTGCACCCCGCGACCGCGCGCGGCGAGTGGCCCGACGGGCGCCCCAACCTCGCGACCGAGGGCACCTATCTGGGCAGCGCCGCGCGGATGCCCCACACCCAGGGCGCGTTCGCCCGCCACGTGGTGCTGCCGGCGCGCATGCTCCGCGAGCTGCCCGCCGGTCTCGGGCTCCGGGAGGCGGCGCTCGCGGAGCCGGCGAGCGTCGCCTGGCACGCGGTGTCGCGCGCGGGTGAAGTGTCGGGACGGCGCGCGCTGGTGATCGGCAGCGGCCCGATCGGCGCGCTGATCGTCGCCGTGCTGAAGCGGGCGGGGGCGGCCGAGATCGTTGCGGTCGACCTGGCCGAGGAGCCGCTCGCGATCGCCCGCGCGGTCGGCGCGACCCGGACGATCCGCGCGACCGACGCAGCCGCGATCGCCGAAGTCGCCGCCGACGTCGTCTTCGAGTCCTCGGGCAGCCCGCGCGGCCTCGCCTCGGCCGTCCGGGGCGCCGCCCGCGGCGGCACCGTCGTGATGGTGGGACTCCTCCCCTCGGGCGAGCAGCCGGCCCTGATCTCGCTCGCGATCACCCGGGAGCTGCGCCTGATCGGCTCCTTCCGCTTCGTCGACGAGATCGACGAGGTGCTGGCGGCGCTCGCCGACGGGAGCCTCGCGGTGGCGCCGGTGGTCACGCAGGTGGTGCCGCTGGAGCGCGCGCTCGAGGCCTTCGAGCTCGCCCGCGACGCCTCGCGCTCGAGCAAGGTGCTGCTCGACTTCACCCCGTGACGGGCGCTCGAGGCGCCTCCGGAGGGTCGGGATCGCCCGAGCGTTCGGGGTTCCCTCGGACGGCGGCGCCGCCGGAGCACTACCGTTGCACCATGGCGTCCACCGATACCCCCGATTCCGCCCCCGAAGCCGACACCGCTTCCGAGAGCGCCCCCACGCTCACCTTCTCCGACCTCGGTCTCTCCGACCCGGTCCTCAAGGCCCTCAAGGAGGTCGGCTACGAGACGCCCTCGGCCATCCAGGCCGCGACGATCCCGTCCCTCCTCTCCGGCCGCGACGTCCTCGGCGTCGCCCAGACCGGCACCGGCAAGACCGCGGCGTTCGCGCTGCCGATCCTCTCGCGCCTCGACGTCTCGCAGAAGACGCCGCAGGCCCTCGTGCTGGCTCCGACCCGCGAGCTCGCGCTGCAGGTGTGCGAGGCGTTCGAGCGCTACGCGTCCGGCCTCCGCGGCGTCCACGTCCTCCCCGTCTACGGCGGCCAGGGATACGGCACCCAGCTCTCCGCGCTCCGCCGCGGCGTCCACGTCGTCGTCGGCACGCCCGGCCGCATCATGGACCACCTCGAGAAGGGCACCCTCGACCTCTCGCAGCTGAAGTTCCTGGTTCTCGACGAGGCCGACGAGATGCTCAAGATGGGCTTCGCGGAGGACGTCGAGACGATCCTCGCCGACACCCCCGTCGAGAAGCAGATCGCGCTGTTCTCGGCGACGATGCCCGCGCAGATCCGCCGCATCTCCGGCAAGTACCTGAAGGAGCCGGAGGAGATCACGGTCAAGAACAAGACCACGACCTCCGTCAACACCACCCAGCGCTACCTGATGGTGTCGTACCCGCAGAAGGTCGACGCCCTCACCCGCATCCTCGAGGTCGAGAACTTCGAGGGCATGATCGTGTTCGTCCGCACGAAGAGCGAGACGGAGACGCTGGCCGAGAAGCTGCGCGCCCGCGGCTACACCGCGGCGGCGATCAGCGGCGACGTGGCCCAGGCCCAGCGCGAGCGCACCGTCGAGCAGCTGAAGTCCGGCAAGCTCGACATCCTCGTCGCGACCGACGTCGCCGCCCGCGGCCTCGACGTCGAGCGCATCAGCCACGTCGTCAACTACGACATCCCGATCGACACCGAGTCGTACGTCCACCGCATCGGCCGCACCGGCCGCGCGGGGCGCAGCGGAGCGGCGATCAGCTTCGTCACGCCGCGCGAGCGCCGCCTCCTCGCCGCCATCGAGAAGGCCACCCGCCAGCCGCTGACCGAGATGCGGATGCCGAGCGTCGAGGACGTCAACGTCACCCGCCTCTCGCGCTTCGACGACGCGATCACCGCGGCGCTCGCCGACACCGAGCGCCTGCAGCGCTTCCGCGACATCATCGGCCACTACGTCGAGCACCACGACGTGGTCGAGTCGGACGTCGCCGCCGCGCTGGCCATCGTCGCGCAGGGCGAGGAGCCGCTGCTGCTCTCGCCCGACGACCCCCGCTTCGCCCGTCGCGAGCGCGAGGACCGCGACTCCCGGCCCGACCGGGGCGACCGCCCCGAGCGCGGCGACCGCTTCGACCGCGGCGGCGACCGGGGCGAGCGTCCCGAGCGCCGTCAGCGCCCGGCGAACAGCAACCTCGCCTCGTACCGGATCGAGGTCGGCCGCCGCCAGCGCGTCGAGCCCCGCCAGATCGTGGGCGCGCTCGCGAACGAGGGCGGCCTCAACCGCGGCGACTTCGGGCACATCGACATCCGCCCGGACTTCTCGATCGTGGAGCTGCCGGCCGACCTGCCCCAGGACGTGCTCGACCGCCTCGCCGACACCCGCATCAGCGGCCAGCTGATCGAGCTGAAGCCGGACCGCCGTCCGAGCCGCGCCGGCGCCGACCGCGGCGCACGCCCCAGCGGCCCGAGCCGCTCGAGCGAGCGCCCGGAGCGCAAGCCGCGCTACTGACGCCTCCCGCCCCGGCGGACGGCACTCCGCGAGACGCCACTCCGGTACAGCGACCCTTGCGTGTCGCGAACCGGAGTGGCGTCTCGCGTTGGTGCGGGGGGCGGCCTCAGCGGCGCAGGACGCGGCGGGCCAGCACGTTGCCGAGCAGCTGCACCAGCTGCACGATCACGATGATCACGAGCACCGCGGCCCAGGTGACGACGGGCTCGAACTGCCGGTAGCCGTACTGGATCGCGAAGTTGCCGAGCCCGCCGGCGCCGATGTATCCGGCGACCGCCGACATGTCGATCACGGCGACGAACACGAACGTGTAGCCGAGGATCAGCGGACCGAGCGCCTCCGGCAGCAGCACCGTGCGGACGATCCGGAACCGGCTCGCTCCGACCGACCGCGCCGCCTCGATCACGCCGGGCTGCACGGTCAGCAGGTTCTGCTCCACGATCCGCCCGATGCCGAAGGCGGCGCCGAGCGAGAGGGTGAAGACGATCGCGTCCGTGCCGATGCCGGAGCCGACCACCAGCCGGGCCAGCGGCTGGGCCGCGGCGATGAAGATGATGAACGGGATCGGCCGGAACACGTTCACGATCACGTTGAGCAGTCCGTGGACCACCCGGTTCGCGTAGAGGGCGCCGCCGCGGGTGAGCGCGAGGCCCAGTCCGATCAGCAGTCCGCCGAGCCCGCCGAAGAGGAGGCTCAGCGCGACGATGTAGAGCGTCTCGCCGGTCGCCTGGACGAGCTTGGGCAGGAGCGGGATCAGCTCGTTCATCGGGGCACCTCCGTGAGGGCGACGCGTCCGCCGAGGCGGGCGAGGAGGGGGTCGACGACGCCGTCCGGCGCGTCGAGGGCGACCGTGAGGTGGCCGAAGGCCCGTCCGCGGACGTCGGTGATGCCGCCGTAGACGAGCTCGAGCGGCACGCCGGCCGCCGCGACCTCGGCGAAGACGTCGCCCTGGGAGGCGGAGTCGTCCGAGAACGAGAGCGTGACCAGCCGGCCGCGGTGGCGCGTACGCAGCACGGCCGCCTCCGCGGGCGAGGGCACCGAGCGGACGACCGTGGAGACGAAGCGGCGGGTGACCGGCTCGCGCGGGGCCGAGAACACGTCGAAGACGGGCCCGCGCTCCACGATGCGGCCCGACTCCATCACCGCGACCTTCGTCGCGAGCTGCTGGACCACGTCCATCTCGTGGGTGATCACGACGATGGTGACGCCCAGCTCCTCGTTGATGCGGCGGAGGAGGGCGAGCACCTCGCCGGTGGTGTCCGGGTCGAGCGCGCTGGTGGCCTCGTCGGCCAGCAGGATGCGCGGGGAGGCGGCGAGGGCGCGGGCGATGCCGACGCGCTGCTTCTGCCCGCCCGAGAGCTGCTCCGGGTGGCTGCGCGCCTTGTCGCTCAGGCCGACGAAGCGGAGCATCTCGTCGACGCGGGCGCGCTGCTCCGCCCGCGGGACGCCCGCGACCTGCAGCGGGTAGGCGACGTTCTGCCCCACGGTCTTCGAGCCGAACAGGTTGAACTGCTGGAAGATCATCCCGATGCCCAGGCGCAGCCGGCGCAGCTCGCGCTCGGGCAGGCCCACGGTCTCGCGGCCGTCGATCTCGATGCTGCCGCTGGTCGCGGGCTCGAGGGCGTTGACGAGGCGCGCGAGCGTGCTCTTGCCGGCGCCGGAGTAGCCGATCACTCCGTAGACGTCGCCCGCGTCGATCTCGAGGCTCACGCCGTCGACGGCCGCGGTCGGGGCGGCGCCGCGCCCTGCGCCGGGGTAGACCTTGCGCACGTCGGTCATGCGGATGAGCGGCACAGGGCGCCCTTTCTGTTGCGGGGGAGGCGCGGGACCGCGCCGGTGGGGAGCTCCGCGAGCGGAGGACCCGACCGGCGCGGTGCCGCGGGTGCCGGAGTCAGGAGGCGGCGGAGATGTCGGTCTCGGCGGACTCGAGCGAGGTCTCCAGCTCGGAGGCGGGGGTCTTCAGGAAGACCGCGGTGCCGCCGGACTGCTCCGAGACGCCGTCGAGCACGTCCTGGCTGTCCTGGTAGATCGAGACGAGCTTCGTGTAGGTCTCGTTCTCGGCGTCGTCGGCCCGGGCGGCGAAGATGTTCGTGTAGAGCAGGGAGGCGGGGTCGCTCGGGTCGTCCTGGGCGATCGCGTCCGAGGCCTTGAGGCCCGCGTTCTCGATGAAGTCGTTGTTGATGATCGCGGCGGCCACGTCCGGGAGCGACGTCGGGGTGAGGGAGGCCTCGAGCGCGGTGACCTCCACCTTCGAGGAGGACTCGACGTCGTCGACGTTCGAGAGCACTCCGCCGCCGTCCTTCAGCTCGACGAGCCCGGCCGACTGCAGCACCAGCAGCGCGCGCGCCTGATTGGTCTCGTCGTTGGGGATCGCGACGGTGGAGCCGGCGGGGATGTCCGCGACGTCGTCGTACTGCGAGGAGTAGAGGCCGAGCGGGTAGATCGCGGTCGCGCCGATCGGCACGAGGTCGGCGTCGGCCGAGGTGTTGTACTGCGCCAGGTAGGCGATGTGCTGGAACTGGTTGAGGTCGATCTCGCCCTCGGTGAGGGCGGGGTTGGGCTGGTTGTAGTCGCTGAAGTCGACGATCTCGACGTCGATCCCGGCGGCGGCGGCGGCCTTCTCGTAGGTGGCCCAGTAGGGGTCGCTCGCGCCGACCACGCCGATGCGGACGGTGTCGTCGCCGCCGCCCGCGCCGGAGCAGCCGGCGAGGAGGAGGGCGGCGGAGGCGGCGATCGCGGAGGTCGCGAGGAGTCGGGTGCGCAGGGTCATGGCTGTGGGGATCCTTCCGTGGAGAGGATCCGGGCACTCGGCGCCGACCGGGCGGTGCTGGTCACCGCCGGCGCTGCGACCGGCCTCCGGTCGCTCGGCGCCGCGACTGCGCGGATCCCGGGGATCACCTTACGAAGGCGGTCGGACCCGCGCGGAACCCGCGCGTAACACGGCGACTCGGAGGCAGAGGAGGCGCGCGCTCACCGCGGGATCGCGCTGTGACGGCTGCTCAGCGCCTGACCGCGCCGCGCCGGACGCTCAGCTCGCGAGCGCGCCGTCCTCGCCCGCCGACGCCTCGTGCTTGGCGATCCGCTTCGCGATCGCGTCGCGCTCGGCCCGGAGCGACGCGATGGTCGGCTTGTCCAGGCGGGGGTCGGCCAGATCGGCGAAGGGGCTCGCGGCGCCGGTGCGCGCGGACACGAGCGCGGCGTACGCCTTCGTCGCGGCGCGGAGCTCGGCTCCGGCCCGTTCGACCTTCCGCGGCTTCGACTCCTTGTCCGAGACGAGTCGGGCGTGCTTGTCGAGGGCCTCTACCAGTGCGCGATGCGCAGCGTCAATCTTCTTGCTCATAGGCGCATTATGGCGCAGGATCGGCGCGCGGCGCCGAGTGTGACTCCCCGCGCCCGCCGCCCCCTTCCGTGAGACGCCGCTTCGGCACGCGACACGCCGGGGGAGGCGTACCGGAGCGGCATCTCGCGGGGAGGGGACGGTCGGGTCAGCGGGCGACCGGCGTGGAGACGGACGACGCGCCCGCGCTGGTGGCGACCGCGTCGAGGACGCGCTGCACGTCGAGGGCGTCGGCGAACGTGGGCGTGACCGCCGTGCCGCCGGCGATCGCCTCGACGAGGTCGACGACCTGGTGGGTGAAGAGGTGCTCGTAGCCGATGCCGTGCCCGGTCGGCCACCAGGCCGACATGTACGGGTGCGCCGGCTCGGTGACCTGGATGCGCCGGAAGCCCTGCGCCTCCTCGGGGTCGCGGGCGTCGTAGTACTCGAGCTCGTTCATCCGCTCGAAGTCGAACGCGATCGAGCCGAGCTCGCCGTTCACCTCGATCCGGTTGGCGTTGCGGCGGCCGGTCGCGACGCGGGTCGCCTCGAAGACGCCCAGGGCGCCGCCCTCGAAGGAGGCGGTGAAGGCCGCGGCGTCGTCGACGGTCACGGCGCCGCGCGGGGCGTCGGCACCGGCGCGGCCGCCGAGGCCCACCTGCTCGCTGAGCACGGGGCGCTCGGTGGTGAAGGTGCGCAGCGTCGCCGAGACCGAGGTGATGCCGCGGCCGGTCAGCCACTGGGCGGTGTCGATGCTGTGCGCGCCGATGTCGCCGAGGGCGCCCGAGCCGGCGCGCTCCTTCTGCAGGCGCCAGGTCAGCGGCGCCTCGGAGTCGGACAGCCAGTCCTGCAGGTACTGGGCGCGCACGTGGCGGATGTCGCCGAGGCGGCCCTCCTCGATGAAGCGCTTCGCGAGGGCGAGGGCCGGGGTGCGGCGGTAGCTGAAGCCGCACATCGCCACCTTCCCGGAGGCGGCGGCCGCGGCGACCATCCGCTCCGCCTCCTCGACGGAGTTGGCGAGGGGCTTCTCGCACAGCACGTGCTTGCCGGCCTCGAGGGCCGCGATGGCGATCTCGGCGTGGGTGTCGCCCGGGGTGCAGATGTCGACGAGGTCGATGTCGTCGCGGGCGATGACGGCCCGCCAGTCGGTGGAGGCCTCGCTCCAGCCCAGCCGCTCGGCGCGCTCGGCGGTCGAGTCGGGGTTGCTCCCCACGAGCACGGCGAGCTCGGGGCGGAGGGGGAGGGGGAAGAAGCGGGAGGCGGTGCGCCAGGCGTGCGAGTGGGTGCGGCCCATGAAGGCGGTCCCCACCATCGCGACGCGCAGGGCTCGGTCGTTCGACATCGTCGTCCTTTCGTCGGCCGTACGACCCTGCCACGGGTCGGGGCGCGGGCGCTACCGCGCTCGGCGAGGCCGCCCCCGGGGCGACGCGCCCGGGCTGCACGGACATGAGCACGTTCATAGGGTTCGGAGAGCGCTCTATCACGGACGGAATGTCTCAACAGCCGCCGTCAGATGTCGCGTAATCCCGCGGATCCCTGCCCTGACGCGGTAGCAGGAAGCCCTCCGGGCGACTGGGCGATCACCCGAACCGCCTTCGAATCGGTTCAGAACTTTTGCTTGACCCGCGACGTAAGTGGAAGTAGCTTCATCCGCATGGTCACCGCAGACCCCCGCAGCACTGCTGCACAGCCTCTTCCCCGCACCTCCGACGAGTCTCAGCAGCTGCTTCTGCAGATGCGCGGCATCGTGAAGGTCTTCCCCGGCGCCCGTGCTCTCGACGGCGTCGACCTCGATGTCCGACCCGGTGAGGTGCACTGCCTCCTCGGCCAGAACGGCGCCGGCAAGTCCACCCTCATCAAGACCCTCGCCGGGGCCCACCAGCCCACCGAGGGCGAGATCCTCGTCGACGGGAACGTCGTCACGATCCCGTCCCCGACGGCGGCCCTCGCCCTGGGCATCGCGACGATGTACCAGGAGCTCGACGTCGTCGACGGCCTCTCCGTCGCCGAGAACATCTTCCTCGGCCACGAGCTCTCCCGCGGCGGCTTCACCGCCCGGGCGAAGGCCACGAGGATCACCCGCGAGCTGATGGAGCGCCTCGGCCACTCCGAGATCTCGCCGAACCGCGAGGTCGGCACGCTCTCCGCCGCCGGCAAGCAGATCGTGCAGATGGCCCGCGCCCTCTCGCACGACGCGCGGGTCATCATCATGGACGAGCCCTCCGCGGTGCTCGACTCCGAGGAGGTGGAGAACCTCTTCCACGTGGTGCGCCAGCTCACCGCCTCCGGCGTCGCCATCGTCTACATCTCGCACCGCCTCGACGAGATCCGCGCCATCGGCGACCGGATCACCGTGATCAAGGACGGCGCCACCGTCGCGCAGAACCTCGCGGTCGCCGACACCCCCACCTCGCAGCTCATCACCCTGATGACCGGTCGCGCCGTCGAGTACGTCTTCCCGGACCGCCAGGAGCTCGACGTCGAGGCCGAGACGCTGCTGAAGGTCGAGAAGCTGGGCCTGCAGGGCTCCTTCTCGGACGTCTCCCTCGAGATCCGCGCCGGCGAGGTCGTCGGCCTCGCGGGGCTGGTCGGCTCCGGCCGCTCCGAGATCCTCGAGACCATCTACGGGGCGCGCCGCGCCAGCACCGGGACGGTCAGCGTGGCGGGCAAGCGCCTGCGCGCCGGATCCGTCACCTCGGCGGTCGACGCCGGCATCGGCCTCTGCCCGGAGGAGCGCAAGAGCCAGGGCCTGCTCCTGGACGAGCCGGTCTACCGCAACATCACCCTCTCGACCTTCGACCGCTTCGCCAAGCGCGGCTTCCTCGACGAGCGCTCCGAGCGCGCGGCGGCGGCCGAGCAGGCGGTCTCCCTCGACCTGCGGCCCTCCGGGGTCGACCGCGACGCCCGCACCCTCTCCGGAGGCAACCAGCAGAAGGCGCTCCTCGCCCGCTGGCTCGTGCGCGGCTGCCGCGTCCTGCTGCTCGACGAGCCGACCCGCGGGGTCGACGTCGGCGCACGGGCCGAGATCTACACCCTGATCAGGGACCTCGCGACCAACGGCGCCGCCGTGCTCGTGGTCTCCAGCGAGATCGGCGAGGTCCTCGGACTCTCCGACCGAGTGCTCGTGATCTCCGACGGCGCCGTGGTCCACGAGGGCCCGGCCGATTCGATCGACGAGCACCGCGTGCTCGATCTCGTCATGGAAGGAAGTGC
Organism: Rathayibacter sp. AY2B9; assembly: GCF_002931595.1. Taxonomy (NCBI): domain Bacteria; kingdom Bacillati; phylum Actinomycetota; class Actinomycetes; order Micrococcales; family Microbacteriaceae; genus Rathayibacter; species Rathayibacter sp. AY2B9. Next base: position 54,610 of record NZ_PSUB01000004.1, on the reverse strand, counting down.
AGCGTGAGCGGACAGCTCGACACCGCGTCGCCGTCGATCGGCGGTCCGCAGGAGGACGCCGCCCGTCACGCGTCGGCCGCGACGGGAGGCTCCTCCGGGGGCGTGCCCTCGAAGGACTCCCGCTCCGGGATGGCCCGCCTCATGCAGGGCTCCCTCGGCCGCAACGTCGGGCTGCTGCTCGCGCTGGTGATCCTCTGCATCGTCGGATTCGCGACCGCGGGGGAGCGCTTCGCCAGCGTCGACAACGTGCTCACGATCCTCCGCCTCGCCGCCGTCATCGGCGTGCTGAGCATCGGCATGACGTTCGTCATCACCTCCGGCGGCATCGACCTCTCGGTCGGCTCCGTGATGGGGCTCGCGACGGTCTGGGCGAGCACGGTCTCGACCCAGTACTACGCGGCCAACACCTCCTGGCTGGTGATCGTGCTCACCGCGGTCGTCGTCGGCCTCGTCTGCGGCCTGATCAACGGCGCGCTGATCGCCTACGGCCGGGTCGTCGCCTTCATGGCGACCCTGGCGATGCTCGTCGCCGCCCGCGGCTTCGCCGAGCTGATCTCGAACCGCCAGACGCAGGTCGTCACGGTCACGCCGTTCCTCGACTTCTTCCGCGCCGACGTGCTCGGCATCCCGGTGCTCGTGCTGATCTTCGTGGTCGTCGCCGTCGCCGGCTGGATCCTGCTCAACCGCACCACCTTCGGCCGCCGCACCATCGCGGTCGGCGGCAACCCCGAGGCGGCCCGCCTCGCCGGCATCAAGGTCCGCCGCCACACCATGTACGTCTACGGCCTCGCCGGGCTCACCGCCGGCATCGCCGCCGTCATGATGCTCGCCCGCACCACCGCCGGCAGCTCGACCAACGGCCTCCTCTACGAGCTCGACGCCATCGCGGCGGTCGTCGTCGGAGGCACGCTGCTGGCCGGCGGCCGCGGCACCATCGTCGGCACCGTGTTCGGCGTCCTCATCTTCACGACCCTGACCAACGTGTTCACGCAGAACAACATGTCGACCTCGACTCAGGCCGTCGCGAAGGGCGCGATCATCGTCGCCGCCGTCCTGCTGCAGCAGCGGTTCGCCGCCCGCGGCAGGAAGTCCTGACCCCGGGGCTCCGGCCCCGCTCCTCCACACACAGCAACCCACCCGACCACTCAGGTCACCTCTCCGCAGGACACGTGTGCCCTCGGACCCCTCGGATCGATCGAAGGAGATCACTTCCATGCCCGCACGCCCCTTCACCCGCAGCCGCCTCTCCCGCACCGCCCGACTCGGCTCGGCCGGCGTCGCCTTCGGCGCCGTCGCGCTGATGCTCACCGGCTGCATCTCGAACGCCCCGGTCGAGACCGGCAACGCCGCCTCCGGCGGGACCGCCGCCGCCGTGGCCGCCTCGGACAACGACGCCTCCGGCGACAACGTCGTCATCGGCTTCACCGCTCCCGCCGCCGACCACGGCTGGATGGGCGCGGTCAGCCGCGCCGCCATCGCCGAGGCCGAGAAGTACGACGACGTGGAGCTCCGCACCGCGGAGGGCACCAACGACGTCAACCTCCAGATCAGCCAGGTCGAGACCTTCATCAACGACGGCGTCGACGCGATCGTGCTCCTGCCGATCGACGGAGCGGCGCTCACGCAGGTCGCCACCCAGGCGATGGAGGCGGGCATCACCGTCATCAACGTGGACCGCGAGTTCTCCAGCCCCTTCGCCGCCCGATCGACCATCCTCGGCGACAACTACGGCATGGGCGTCAGCGCCGGCACCTACATCTGCGAGGAGCTCGGCGACAACCCCGACGCCGTCGTCGCCGAGATCGCCGGCATCGACTCCCTCCCGCTGACTCAGGAGCGCAGCCAGGGCTTCTCGGACGCGCTCGAGGGCTGCGGACTCGACGTGGACAACCGCGTCGCCGCCGACTTCACCGTCCAGGGCGGAGAGCAGGCCGCGGCCAACCTCCTCCAGGCCGCGCCGAAGATCGACGCCATCTGGAACCACGACGACGACCAGGGCGTCGGCGTCCTCGCGGCGATCGACACCGCCGGACGCGACGAGTTCCTCTTCGTCGGCGGCGCCGGATCGGCCAACGTGATGCGTGCGATCGAGGCCGACGACTCCGTCGTCAAGGCCACGGTCGTCTACCCCTCGACCCAGGCCGCGGACGGCATCAAGCTCGCCCGCCTCGTCGAGCAGAACAAGTCGATGGCCGACACCAGCTCGCTCGGCGTCCCCCGCCAGATCCAGCTCTTCGCGCCGGTCGTCACCAAGGACAACGTCTCCGAGTACCTGCCCTCGGCCTTCGAGTCCTGATCGGCCCCACCAGCCCGGGTCGGCGCGGGAACCATCCCGCGCCGACCCCCACCTCGGCGTCGCCCCGGGATCACTGACGACCCGCAGCGCAGCGCCACCGGCATCCGCGAGAGGAGGAGGAGTGCAAGACACCGGCCCCAGGGCCGGACAGGAGGAGACCGGATCCGCTCAGTCGTGCGGACAGCGACGGACCCGGCCTCTGCGATGAACACCTCATTGAAGGAATCACATCACGCATGAATGGTAAGCGATCCTCGAGAAGAAGCATCAGGCGTCTTCTCGCACTCGGCATCGCCGGGATGGTGACGGTCTCCGGACTCACCGCCCTCGGCCTGCCCGCCTCGGCCCACGACGGAGTGGACCACGGTTCCGAGGGCGGAGCATCCGCTCTCGACTGGAGCAACTACGAGAAGGTCCTGCTGACGAAGAACGTCGGCGAGCCCCTCGACCTGGCCGTCCTCCCGGACAAGTCGGTCCTCCACACCGCTCGGAACGGCGAGATCCGCCACACCGACCCCAAGACCGGCACCACCCGTGTCGTCAACACGATCCCCGTGTACCAGAACTCGGAGGACGGGCTGCAGTCCGTCGGCATCGACCCCGACTTCGCCGAGAACAAGTGGGTCTACCTCGTCTACGCGCCCCCCGGGAACACCCCGACCGGCGCGGCTCCGAACATGCTGCCCGAGGGCGCGACCGACAGCTACTGGGACCAGTGGAAGGGCATCAACCGCCTCTCCCGGTTCAAGTGGACCGGCTCGGGCCTCGACCTCGCGAGCGAGCAGAAGATCATCGACATCGAGACCCAGCGCGGGCAGTGCTGCCACGTGGGTGCCGACTTCGACTGGGACGCCGACGGCAACCTGTACCTCTCCACCGGCGACAACACGCCGGCGAGCGCTCCGGGTGCCGCGGGCTTCGCGCCGAACAACGACGCGCCCCGCATGAACCCGGGCTTCGACTCGCGTCGCGGCGCCGGCAACACGAACGACCTCCGCGGCAAGATCCTCCGGATCACCGTGCAGGAGGACGGCTCGTACACGATCCCCGAGGGCAACCTCTTCCCGGTGGGAACCGAGAAGACCCGCCCCGAGATCTTCGTGATGGGCGTCCGCAACCCGTTCAAGATCGACGTCGACGCCGAGACGAACACCCTCTCCTGGGGCGACTACGGCCCCGACGCCACGAAGGCCGCTGCGGCCGACGGCGTCCGCGGCCCGATGGGCCTCGTCGAGTGGAACGCGACCGGACTGGACGAGCCGCACAACTCCGGCTGGCCCTACGTCCACGGACCCAACGCGCCGTACAACGAGTGGAACTTCGAGACGTCGACGCCCCGCGGCTTCTTCGACCCGGAGAACCTGAAGAACAACTCGCGCTGGAACACCGGCCTCGTCGACATCCCGGACGCCAAGGCGGCGACCGTCTACTACGGCGACAACCCCGGCGACCAGCCGTTCGACGAGCTCGTCAACTTCGGGACCAGCACCGGCCAGGGCCCCATGGGCGGACCGGTGTACCACTTCGACGCGGAGAACACCTCGACGTCGAAGTTCCCGGAGTACTGGGACAAGAAGACCTTCTTCGGCGAGTTCTCGCAGGACTACATCGCGGCGTTCACGCTCGATGAGGACCGCGCGGTCACGCACATCGAGGACTTCCTCCCCAACGCGGCGCTCAGCCAGGCCGCGCAGCCGATCCACGACAACCCGATGGACATGGAGTTCGGCCCCGACGGGTCGATGTACGTGATCGAGTACGGCGACGGATTCTTCCGCGCCAACCCCGACGCGGGCCTGTACCGGATCGACTACGCCGAGGGCAACAAGGCGCCGCAGGCCCGCTTCACCGCGACCCCCCTGTCCGCCTCGCAGACCCCGCTCGAGGTCACGTTCGACGCCAAGGGATCGACCGACCCCGAGGGCGACGCGCTCACCTACGACTGGGACTTCGACGGCGACGGCACCTTCGACGCCACCGGAGTGACCGTCAAGAAGACCTACACCGAGCTCGGACAGTTCACGGCCCGTCTGCGCGTCACCGACGCCAAGGGCAAGTTCAGCCTGACCTCGCGGGTCATCTCGGTCGGCAACCAGGCGCCGCAGATCCAGATCCAGACGCCCGGCAACGGCTCGTTCTTCAGCTGGGGCGACGCGATCCCCTACCAGGTGACCGGCAAGGACGCTGAGGACGGCGACCAGATCGTCAGCAGCCGCGTGGGCTGGACCTACGGCCTCGGCCATGACGAGCACGCCCACCCCGAGGTCACCGGCACCGGTGCCAAGGGAGCGTTCCCGACGTCCAAGGACTCACCCGAGCACGGCCCCGGCGCGCTGCTGTACGGCACCGTCGTCGTGACCTACACGGACGGCGGCTTCAACGGCCTGCCCCCGGCTGCGGCCGAGGCGACGCTGCGGCTGAACCCGAAGACGCAGGAGGCGGAGCACGCCGCCCGTGAGGGCGTCCTGCCCTACGCGGACACCACCGCCAGCGGCGGCAACGCCGTCAGCGGACTCGGTGCGGGATCCTTCCTGCGCTGGGACCCGGTGAACTTCGCCAACCTGACCGGCGTCGTGGTCCGCGCCACCGGTGAGGGCACCGTCGACCTCCGCTGGAACGCTGCCGACGCAGCGCCCTTCGGAACGGCGACCATCCCCGCGGGAGCCGGCTGGAAGGACGTCCTCGTCCCCTTCGGCACCAACGTCCCCCGCGGCACCGGCTCGCTCTACGTGACCTCGCCCAGCGGCCTGTCGCTCGACTCCCTCACCTTCCAGGGTGCCGGCGCCGGTGACAAGACGGCTCCGACCGTCGCGGCGACCCTCGACCCGGCAGCGCCCGCGGGCGTCGGCGGCGTCTACAACAAGCCCGTGACCCTCGGCCTCACCGCCACGGACAACGGAGCGATCTCCACCGTCCAGTACTCCGCCGACAACGGCACGACGTGGACCACGGTCCGCGCCGTCAACGGCGCGTACACGGTCCCGTTCACCACGAACGGCGCCCGGACGATCCAGTACCGCGCCACCGACACCGGCGGCAACGTCTCGGCGGTCGGCACGGTGAAGTTCACGATCGACCTGGCCGCGGCGAACGCCCCGACCGCCGCGTCGACCACCACCGTGGCGCTCTCGGCTCCCCGCGTGACCTTCGGGGCACCCGGCGAGGCGACCGTCGCGGTCACCGGTCAGGGTGGGAACCCCGGCGGAGAGGTCGTCCTCTACGAGGGCGCCACCGAGCTGGGCCGCGCGACGCTGAAGGACGGCAAGGCGACCTTCGCCCTGCCGAAGACCCTCGGCGCCGGCACCCACACCCTCCGTGCGGCGTACGGCTCGGACGCCACCTTCAAGGCCTCGGAGGGCACCGCCCGCCTGATCGTCTCGAAGGCCGCCTCGGAGCTCACCGCGACCGTCTCGCCCAACCCGGTCAAGCCGGGCGCCAGCGCGCAGGTCACGGTCGACGCGAAGTCCTCGACGGGTGTCGCCGGCACCGGTCAGGTGAGCGTGATGGTGAAGAGGAACCTCTCCACCGTCGCGATGCTCACCGGGACCCTCGACGAGAACGGGCACGTCGTGGTGACGCTCCCGAAGCTCGCGGCGGGCAGCTACAAGCTGACCGTCACCCACACCGCCACGGCGGACACCAACGCCGCGTCGGCGCTGCTGAACCTGACCGTCCAGCAGTAGCCACCGCGCAGGGGCCGGCCGGCTCGACCGGGCCGGCCGGCCCCCCACCCCCTGCACCATCTGCCATTTCGAAGGAGAAATGATGCACCACCACCACGCATCCATCACGGCCAAGCCGATGAGCCGGCGCTCGCTGATGACGGCCCTGGCCGCATCGACCGTCGCGGTCGGCGTCGGAGCGGGAGCCCTCGCGGCGCCCGCCACGGCCGCCCCCGCGCCCTCGTCCGGATCCACGCGCCTGGTCCCGATCAACCGCATCGGCATCCAGCTCTTCAGCGTCCGCGACAAGGTCTCGTCGCTCGGCTTCCGGGCCGTCTTCGAGGAGCTCGGCCGCATCGGCTACAGCGAGATCGAGTTCGCCGGGTACACCCAGGGCAACGTCGGGGCGATCACCCCGCAGCAGATCCGCCAGCTGCTCGACGACAACGGCCTCCGCGCCGTCGGCTCGCACGTCGGCACCAACCTCCTCCGCTCGGAGCTGGGCAAGCAGATCGAGATCGCGCAGATCCTCGGCACGCCGCACCTCGGCACCGGCAACGCGCCCACCAACGTCAACACCAAGGCGGGCTACCTCGCCGCGGCGGAGGAGTGGAACAAGTGGGGCCAGCAGGTCTCGGCCGCGGGCATGAAGCTCTACCAGCACAACCACGCCGGTGAGTTCGGGTTCGCCACGGACGACCCCAAGACCCGCCTGTACGACCTCTTCTACGACAACACCGACCCGCGTCACGTGTACCTCGAGATGGACGTCTACTGGGCGTACGTCGGCAAGAAGCTCTACCCGGGCTTCGAGCCGCTCGACTACATCAAGCGCAACCCGCGCCGCTACCCGATCCTGCACCTCAAGGACGGCAAGACGAACAACGCCAACACCAACGGCTACGACATCGTCGAGTTCGGCGCGGGCAACCTGCCCTACCAGGCGTTCCTCTCGGAGCTGCGCGACCGCGGCCAGCGCTTCGGCGTCTGGGAGCAGGACACCGCTCCCACGCTGGCGACGCCGCCGAGCACGGGGAACTCCCTCGAGGCCGCTTCCCGCAGCTACTCCGCGATCGCTGCGCTCCGTGGCTGAGCGCACCTCGCGCCGCGCGCGCCGCACCGACAGCACCACCACCAGCACGACGCGCACGAGCGCACCGAGGAGAACCCCCATGAAGTGGAAGACGCCCACGGCGGTCCTCGCGGCCGCCTCCCTCGCGATGGTCGCCGCACCGTCCGCCTTCGCGGCGACGACGGACTGCACCACCGAGCTCGGGAACCAGACGATCACCGGAGACCTCAACGTCGGCGCAGGCCAGACCTGCGTGCTCGGCAACGTGACCGTCACCGGCAACGTCATCGTCGGCGACGACGCCTGGCTGGACGCCACCTCGGCGACCATCGGCGGCGACGTGATCGGCACCGACGCGTACGGCATCTCGATCGACGGCACCAGCGTCGGCGGAGACGTCGTGTCGTTCTCGGACGGCAGCCGCAACGGCTTCCTCTACCTGCGCGACCTCACGGTCGGCGGCATGGTCGAGGCCGGCGGGATCGACGTCGAGTTCAGCGACCTCTCGGTCGACGGCTCGGTCAGCACCGACGCGGCGAACTACGTCGACGTCGACCGCACCAGCGTCGGCGGCGACGCCACCTTCGCCGGCAGCGACTTCGGCGTGAACGTGCAGGGCGCCATCGTCGGCGGCTCGCTCGCCGTCACCGGCTCCTCGCGCGGCGTCCTCCTGGGCGCGAACGAGGACGGCTCGGCCTCGGCCCTCGGCAACACGGTGGGCGGGAACCTCACGCTCTCGGGCAACTCCGGCAACGTCCAGCTCGCGGGCTCGACGGTCGGCGGGCGCATCGCGCTCGCCGACAACGCGCCGGCGGTCAACTTCGGTGCGGGCAACACCGCCGCCGGAGTCGACGGCACCTTCACGGGAACGGCGGCGGGCGCTGCGGCGGCCGGCGACCAGGCCGTGGCCGTCATCGTCCCCGAGGCCAACAAGGGCGAGCTGACCTGGACGCTCGAGGGCACCAGCAACCTGGTGAACCTCGGTGTCGCCGAGGAGCAGGGCGACCACTTCGCCGCCTCCGGTGAGCTCGTGCCGGTCCGCGTGACCGACACCCGCCTCAACGGCCCGGCCTGGTCGGTCACCGGCCAGCTGAGCGACTTCCGCTCCGGCGAGAAGACGTTCTCGGGCAAGCACCTCGGCTGGACCCCCGAGGTCCTGGAGAACACGGGCGGTGCCGTCGCCGGCGCTGCCGTCCCCTCCGGGTTCGACTCGGGCAACGGCCTCGCCACGCCCCGCGTCCTCGGCTCCGCCGCGGCGCAGCACCCGACCGGATCCTCGGTCCTGGGCGCCGACCTCGACCTGAAGCTCCCGCTCTCGGTCGGAACCGGCACCTACACCGCGACGCTGACGCTCACCGCGCTCGGCTAGCACCGGTGGGGCGGCCTCCGGGCCGCCCCACCCTCCCCCCGTCTCTCCGCGAGACGCCACTCCGGTCCGCCCCGCTCGGCGTGCCGCGTACCGGAGCGGCGTCCCGCGGGGAGGCATCCCCCCCTTGCAACGGAAGCCTGATCGATGTCGCTCATGCCACGCACCTCCCGCACCACCGCCGCCCTGCTGCTGATGACGCTCCTCGCAGCCGGCGGCCTCTCGGCTCAGGCGGGTGCCCAGGAGGCGGACCCCGCCTCCACGCCGGTCACCTGGGGGGTGCGCCCCGCCGACACCGAGCAGGGCAGCGAGCGGCCGAACTACGCCTACGCCCTCGATCCCGGCGGACGCCTCAGCGACGCCCTGATCGTCTCCAACTACGACGACGAGGAGCAGACGTTCCGCGTCTACGGCTCCGACGGCTTCATCACCGAGGCCGGCCAGCTCGACCTGCTCCCCGCCGCGGAGCCCTCGACGCAGCTCGGCAGCTGGATCGCGTTCCCCGAGCCCGAGGTCACCGTGCCCGCCGGCGAGAGCGTGCAGGTCCCCTTCGAGGTCGTCGTCCCCGACGACGTGACCCCGGGCGACTACGCCGCGGGCGTCGTCTCCTCGATCCTGGTGCAGGGTGAGACCGGAGTCTCGGTCGACCGGCGCCTGGGCTCGCGCATGTACCTCCGCGTCGGCGGCGAGCTCGCCCCGCGCCTGTCGATCGACGGCCTCGCCGTCTCGTACGAGGGCGGCTGGAACCCCTTCGCCCCCGGCTCCGCGACCGTCGACTACACCGTGACCAACGCGGGCAACACCCGCATCGCGCCGGGCGCCGAGATCAGCGTCGCCGGCCTCTTCGGCCTCGCGCCGGTGTCCGCGACCGACCCGGAGCCGCTGCCCGAGCTCCTCCCCGGAACCTCCGTCTCGCGCACCGTGACCGTCGCCGGAGTCTGGCCGCTCTTCGTCGCGACCGCCCGCGCCGCGCTCTCGGGCACCGTCGTCACCGCCGACCAGGCCGCGCAGGCCGACTCCGCCGTCGTCGTCCCCGACGTGCCGGTCGCCACCGCCGAGACCTCGGCCGCGGCCGTGCCGTGGAGCGCCGTGCTCCTCCTCGCCCTGCTCATCGGGCTCATCGTGCTGACCGTCGTCCGCCGCCGCCGCCGGGCCGCGGGGGAGCAGGCGCGCATCGACGCCGCCGTCGCCGCCGCTCTCGGCGCCCAGCCGGAGGACGCCGACCGCGCGGAGGTCCGCTCCTGACCGGGTGCGGCCGACGCGGTCCGCGGGGGATCGCGCCGGCGCGGCCCGCCGCCTCCGAGCCCGCGGCCGCCGCTCTAGCGGACCGCCCGCCCCTCGGCGCGCAGCTGCTCGAGGAAGCCGTCCACTACGGCGGGGCTGAGCAGGTGCCCGCGCAGCATCAGCGCGGCACCGCGCACGCCCCCGCTGCCGCCCAGCTCGGCGGTCACCACGTCGAGCCGCTGCGTCGCGAGGGGGAGGGAGCGCTCGTCGATCACCGAGCGCACGGCCGTCAGGATCTCCGGGCTGGCGAGGGCGACCGCGCCGCCCAGCACGATGACGGAGGGGTTCAGCAGGCTCACGCAGGTGGCCAGCACCTCGCCGAGCTGGAGTCCCGCGATCCGCGCCGCCTCGACGGCCTCGGGATCGCGCGCCTTCAGCAGGTCGATCAGCTCGCGCACCGACTGCACGTCGCGGCCCGCCCGGGCGAGCCCGGCGGCCAGAGCGGAGCCGCCCGCGACCGCCTCGAGGTCCCCCTCCTGACCGCCCGCCGCGGCCGGGGCCGTGCGCGGCACCTGGACGTGGCCGAGATCACCCGCGGAGCCGAGGGCTCCGCGCTGGAGCAGCCCGGACGAGACGATGCCCGCGCCGATGCCGGTGCCGACCTTCACGAACATCAGGTCGAGGGCGTGCGGGAACCGCGAGGCCCGCTCGCCGAGCGCCAGCAGGTTCACGTCGTTGTCGACGAGCACCGTGGTGTCGTAGCGCCGGCGCACGAAGGCGGGGATGTCGAAGCCGTCCCAGCCGGGCATGATCGGCGGGCGCACCGGGCGGCCGCTCGCGTGCTCCACCGGGCCGGGCACGCCGACCCCGATGCCCGCGAGGGCGGTGCGGTCGACCCCGGCCGCGGCGAGGATCCCGTCGCAGACGTCGAGCGCGTGCCCGAGCACCGCCACGGGGCCCTGCGCGATGTCGAGCTCCTCGCGGCGCTCGGCGATGATGCGGCCGTCGAAGTCGGTCAGCGCGATGGTCGAGTGCGCCGCGCCCAGGTCGATGGCCAGGAGCGAGCGGACGGCCGGGTCGAAGACGAGGCGCGCGGACGGGCGGCCCCCGGTCGACGGAGCGCGGTCGAGGTGCGCGATCAGTCCGAGCTCGAAGAACTGCTCCAGGCGCGTCATCACCGCGGTCCGCGCGAGACCCGTCTCCTCGACCAGCTCGGCGCGGGTGCGCGGTCGACCGTCGGCGAACAGCCTCAGCATGTCGCCGGTCGCGGTACCGGCGCGCTCGGCCACGCTCAGCTCCTTCTCTCGGCCCGGAGGACGGGTTCGGGGGACAGCACACCTGAGGAAACCAGTCGACGCACGGTCGCGCAATCTCGGCGGGCCCTGCGTGCGGGTCCTGCGCAACACGGCCGGCCGGAGGCGCGACGCGCGCCCGGCCGTGGCCCCTCCCCACTCCGATCGCCCGGGTGCGCCCCGACGATCGCCGCTCAGCCAGCCCTTCCAGACAGGAGAGAACGATGACCTCGTCCGACACCACCACCACAGGCGCCCCCCGATCGAGTGGGCGCATCGGCCTCTGGCTGATCGGGGCCCGGGGCAGCGTCGCCACCACGGCCGCCGTGGGCCTGCACGCCATCGCCGCCGGAGCCGCGCCCAGCTCGGGCTGCGCCACCGCGACCCCCGCCTTCGAGGACGTCCCGCTCGCCGGGTTCGCCGACATCGTCATCGGCGGCCACGACGTCTCGCCGACCCCGCTGCTCGAGAAGGCCACGGGCCTCGCGGCCGGCGGCATGTTCCCGACCTCGGTCGTCGCCGAGGTGGCCGACCGGATCGACGCGACCGACGCCGAGATCCGCCTCGCCCCCTCCGACGCCGCGTCGCAGCAGGAGGAGATCGACCGCCGGGCCGCCGACATCGTCGCCTTCCGCGAGCGCCACGGCCTCGCCCGGGTCGTCGTGATCGACGTCGCCTCGACCGAGGTGCTGCCGGCCGACCGTCCCGAGTTCCACGACCTCGCCGCTCTGCGCGCCGCCCTGGCGCGTCCGGGCGAGCGCCTCCTGCCGCCGAGCTCGATCGCCGCCCTCTCGGCCGTCGTCGCGGGCGCGGCCTACGCCTGCTTCACTCCCTCGACCGCGCTGGCTCTGCCCGCCCTGGAGGAGTGGGCCGCCGAGGCCGGGATCCCGATCGCCGGCCAGGACGGCAAGACGGGGGAGACCCTGCTCCGCAGCGTGCTCGCGCCGATGTTCACGGCGCGCGGGATGCGCGTGCTCTCGTGGGCGGGGGCGAACCTCCTCGGCGGCGGCGACGGGCAGACCCTCGCCGACCCGGAGGCGGTGCGCTCGAAGCTCGTCTCGAAGAACCGCGGACTCCGCTCCCTCCTCGGCGACGACGTCGTCACTCCGCTCCACATCGACAACGTCCCGGACCTCGGCGACGTCAAGACCGCCTGGGACCACGTGCACGCGGAGGGCTTCCTCGGCTCGCGGATCACGGTGCAGACGATCTGGTCGGCGTACGACTCGGCCCTCGCGGCGCCGCTGATCCTCGACCTCGCCCGCCTGCTGGCGCTCGCGGACGAGGCCGGCGTCTCGGGCCCCGTCGGCGAGCTCGGCTTCTTCTTCAAGGACCCGTGGGGCAGCGACGTGCACGGCTTCGCCGAGCAGACGGCGGAGCTGGTGGCCTGGTCCGCCCGCACCGGCGCCCTCGTCGCCGAGCGCCGCACCCCGGTGACGAGCGGGACGCGGAGCGATGGCTGAGCTGCGCGACTACCTCGAGCTGGTCCGCGCGAAGGCCGCGCTGACCGTGATCGGCGACACCGTCGCGGGCGGAGCGTGGGCGGGCCGCGGAGTGGGAGCGCGCACGGTCGCGCTCCCGCTGTCCTCGGCGCTGCTCTACTCGGCGGGCATGGCGCTCAACGACTACGCGGACGCCGAGCTCGACGCCCGGGAGCGGCCCGAGCGGCCGATCCCCTCGGGGCGCATCCGGCGCTCGGCGGCGCTGGGCACGGCGGCGGCGCTGACCGCGGCGGGGATCGCCGTGGCGGCCGTCGTGGACGGGCGGCGCTCGCTCGCGCTCTCACTGCCGCTCGCGGCCGGGATCTGGTCGTACGACCTGCTCGCGAAGCCGACTCCGCTGGGCCCGGTCGTGATGGCGGCCTGTCGCGGTCTCGACGTGCTGCTCGGCGCGGGCGTCGACGGCGTGCGCGCGGCGGCCCCCGCCTCCGCCGCCGTGGCCGCGCACACGCTCGGCGTCACCGTGCTCTCGCGCGGCGAGGTGCACGGCACCACCCCGGTCGCGGCGGGAGCGGTCTCGGCCGGCACCGCGGCGATCGCGCTGTCCACCGCAGCCGGCGCTCTGGCCGAGCGCCGGGCCGCCCCCGCCGCGGTCGCCGCCGCGGGCCTCGGGCGCTGGCTCCTGCTCGTGCTCTACGCGCAGCTGCAGGCCGTGCGGACGCCGACGGCCGCGGCCGCGCGGACGGCCACCCGCGCGGGCATCACCGGGATGATCCCGCTGCAGGCCGCGCTCGCCGGTCTGAAGCGTCCCGAGCTGGGGGCGGCGCTGCTCGCGCTCGACGCGCTCGGCTCCCTCCTGCTCCGCCGCCCGCGGACGGCGGACATCACATGAGCGCCACCGGACCCGTCCTCGGCTACGGCACCAACGGCTTCGCCGACCACACCCTCGACGACGCGCTCACGGTGATCCACGCCGCGGGGTACCGCGCCGTCGCGCTCACCCTCGGGCACCCGCACCTCGATCCCTTCGCAGCCGACTGGCGCGAGCGGACGCTGGCGCTCCGGTCGCGGCTCGACGAATCGGGCCTGCGCGTGGTCGTCGAGACGGGCGCGCGGTACCTGCTCGACCCGTTCGCGAAGCACCGCCCCACGCTGGTCGACGAGGAAGCCGGCCCCCGCGTCCGCTTCCTCGAGCGCGCGATCGAGATCGCCGCGCTGCTGGGCGCCGACGCCGTCTCCCTCTGGTCGGGGGTCGTGCCGGCGGGCGCCGATGCGGCCGCTGCCTGGCGGCTGCTCGTCGAGCGCATGCGCGGCGTCGTCGCGACGGCCGAGCGCCACGGCGTGCGGCTGGCCGTCGAGCCCGAGCCGGGGATGCTGGTGGAGACGGTCGCCGACGCGCTGCTGCTGCGCCGCGAGCTCGGCGACCCGGAGTCGGTCGGGCTGACGGTCGACCTCGGCCACTGCGTCGTGGTGGAGCCGGACGGCGTGGTCGGAGCCCTCCGCAGCGCCGGGGACCTGCTGCTGAACGTGCAGGTCGACGACATGCTCCCGGAGCGGCACGAGCACCTCGAGCTCGGCACCGGATCGCTCGACCTCGCGGCCGCCTTCGCGACCCTCGCCGAGATCGGCTACCGCGGGATCGCCGCCGTCGAGCTGCCCCGGCACTCGCACGACGCGCCCCGCCTGGCCGTGGCGAGCCTCGCGGCGATGGAGGAGGCGCTCGGCGGCGCCTCCTCGCACGTCGAGCACCCGTGGACCGCGGCCGCCCGCTCCGCCGTCCTCGAGCGCCCGTCGCGGATCGAGCGCTTCTTCCCCGCCGCGGGCCGCGAGGCCGGACGCGAGCCGCTCCGGCCCGCCGAGGACCCGCACGGCCTCGTCCACGGCACGCACGACGACGCGGCCCGCGCCGCCCTGGTGCAGGCCGCCGCGCAGGCGCTCGGCGACGACGACCTGGCCGCTCTCCTCCTCCGCCTGTACCGCGGCGGGGACGGCGCCGAGCGCCGCGGAGTGCTGGCCGGGCTGAACGCCCTCGGCGACCCGGGACCGGCGACGACCCTCGCCGGCCTCGAGCTGACCGCCGACGCCCTGCGCGCCAACGACACCCGGCTCGTCGCCGCGGCGATGGGCTCCTTCGCCCGCCGCCACCTCGACGCGCACGCCTGGCGGCACGGGGTGCTCAAGCTCGTCTTCCTCGGCGTCCCGCTCGCGGCGGTCGCCGGGCTGGAGGAGCGCAGCGACGCCGAGCTGCGCGCGATGGCCGGCCGCTTCGCCGACGAGCGCCGCGCGGCCGGGCGCCCGCTCCCGGACGATCTGGCGGTGCTCCTGCCGAGCTGACCGCCCCCGCACGCCGCCCCGACCGCGGGGCACCACCACCGATGAGAAAGGCGCGACGATGCGCATCTTCGACCCGCACATCCACATGACCTCCCGCACCACCGACGACTACCAGGCGATGTTCGACGCCGGCGTCCGCGCGGTCGTCGAACCCTCCTTCTGGCTCGGCCAGCCGCGCACGAACGTCGGCTCGTTCACGGACTACTTCGACGCCCTGATCGGCTGGGAGCGCTTCCGCGCCGCGCAGTTCGGCATCCGCCACCACTGCACCATCGGGCTCAACCCGAAGGAGGCGAACGACCCGCGCTGCCGGGCGGTCCTGCCCGAGCTCGACCGCTACCTCGCCAAGGACGGCGTCGTCGCGGTCGGCGAGACCGGCTACGACTCGCTCACCCCCGAGGAGGACCAGGTCTTCCGCCAGCAGCTCGAGCTCGCCGGCGAGCACGGCCTCCCCGCGATGGTGCACACTCCGCACCGCGACAAGGAGTCGGGCACCCGCCGCACCCTCGAGGTCGTCGCCGACTCGGGGCTCGAGCCCGGGCGGGTCCTCGTCGACCACCTCAACGAGGTCACCGTCGACGCGGTCCGCGACTCCGGCTGCTGGATGGGCTTCTCCATCTACCCCGACACGAAGATGGACGAGACCCGCCTGGTGACGCTGGTCGAGCGGATCGGGCTGGACCGCGTGCTGGTCAACTCCGCCGCCGACTGGGGCCGCTCCGACCCGCTCACGACCGCGAAGACCGGCCGCCTCCTCCTCGTCGCCGGCTTCAGCGCGGGCGACGTGGACCGGCTGCTCTGGCAGAACCCGGTCGAGTTCTACGGGCAGAGCGGACGCCTGGACCCCTCGCCCGTCGCGGGCTTCGACGTGCAGGAGTCGGCCGGCCGCACCTTCGAGGGCAACTCCGTGCTCCGGGGCGCCCCGCGCGTGGCGGAGGTCGTGTGATGCACCTCTCCTACTGCACCAACGTCCATCCCGCCGAGGACCTGGCCGGAGTCGTCCGCCAGCTCGACGTGTACGCCGGACCCGCGCGCGTGGCCGCAGGGCTCGCCCTGGTCGGAGTCGGCCTGTGGATCCCGCGCGACCTCGCGGCCCGCCTGGTCGCCAGCGCCGAGGACCGCGCCGTCCTCCGCGCGGCCCTGCAGCGCAACGGCCTGGAGGTGCGCACGCTCAACGCCTTCCCGTACGCCGCGTTCCACGCCGAGGTCGTGAAGCTCGACGTCTACCGCCCCGACTGGACCACGCCGGAGCGCCTGCAGTACACGATCGACTGCGCGCGGATCCTGGCCGACCTGCTGCCCGCCGGCGCCGACGGCAGCATCTCGACGCTGCCGCTGGGCTGGCGCGAGGGCTGGGGGCGGGAGCAGGACGAGGCCGCCTGCCGGAACCTCGCCCGGCTCGTCGAGGAGCTGCGCGACCTGCGCCGCTCCACGGGCCACGCGATCCGCCTGGCGATCGAGCCCGAGCCCGGCTGCATCCTCGACACCGTGGACGACGTCGTCGACTGGCTGCACCCGCGCATCGGAGTGGTCGACCCGGCGTACGTGGGCGTGTGCCTGGACACCTGCCACCTCGCCGTCTCCTTCGCCGACCCGGTCTCGGCCGTCCGCCGCATCCGCGACGCGGGCCTGCGCGTGGTCAAGGTGCAGGCCTCGGCCGCGCTCCACCTGGAGGACCCCTCGGGCCGCGCCGCGCTCACCCCGTTCGTCGAGAAGCGCTACCTGCACCAGACCCGCGAGAACGGGATCGACGGAGTGCTCCGCGTCGACGACCTGCCCGAGGCGCTGGGCACGCTCCCCGGCACCGGCCCGTGGCGCGTGCACTTCCACGTGCCGCTGCATCACCGGCCGGAGGCGCCGCTCTCGGCCACCACGGCCGTCCTGGCGGAGGCGGTCTCGGCGGTCGACGCCGCCTGGCCGTACGACGAGATCCACCTCGACGTCGAGACCTACACCTGGTCGGTGCTCGCCGACGCCCCGAGCGACCTCTCGACGGGCATCGGCGCCGAGCTCGCCTGGGCGGCCGCGCACCTGCTCACGCCTGCCTCCCGAGAGGCGCTGCTGGTGCCCCTCCTCCCGCAGGCGGCGGCGCTGTGATGCCCGTGCTGCTGCTCGACGTGGTCGGGCTGACCTCGACGGCGCTCGCCGACATGCCCCGCCTCTCGCGGCTGGCCCGAGGGGGCGGGCGCCTGCCGCTGGACACGGTCCTGCCCGCGGTCACCTGCAGCGTGCAGTCGACCATGCTCACCGGCTCGATGCCCGCGCAGCACGGGATCGTCGGCAACGGCTGGTACTTCCGCGACCTCGGCGAGGTGCACCTGTGGCGCCAGCACAACCGCCTGGTCACGGGGGAGAAGGTCTGGGAGACCGCGCGCCGGCTGAGCGGGGAGCCGTACCGCGCGGCCAACATCGGCTGGTGGTACGCGATGGGGGCGACGACCGACGTCACCGTCACTCCGCGCCCGATCTACCACGCCGACGGCCGCAAGTCGCCGGACGCGTACGTGCGCCCGCCGGCGCTGCACGACGAGCTGGTCTCGCGCTTCGGCGCCTTCCCGCTGTTCCAGTACTGGGGACCGACCGCGTCGCTCCGCTCGACCCAGTGGATGGTCGACGCGACCCGGCATGTGCTGGCGGGCGACGGCTCCGGCCCGCCCGAGCTGACCACGGCGTACCTGCCGCACCTCGACTACGACCTCCAGCGCTTCGGACCGGACTCGCCCGAGGCGCGCCGGGCCGCGTCGGAGCTCGACGTGGTGCTCGCTCCGCTGCTCGACGACGCGGAGGCGCTGGGCGCGTCGGTGATCGTGGTCGCCGAGTACGGGATCGCCGACGCCGACACCCCGGTCGACGTGAACCGGGCGCTCCGCCGCGAGGGCCTGCTCGAGGTCTACGTGCAGGACGGCCGGGAGCAGCTGGACCCGTGGACGTCGCGCGCGTTCGCCGTCGCCGACCACCAGGTCGCCCACGTCTACGTGCAGGACGCGGCGGACCTGCCGCGGGTGCGCTCGATCCTCGAGGGGCTCGACGGCGTCGACGAGGTTCTCGACCGGGAGGCGCAGGCCCGCTACGGCCTCGACCACGAGCGCTCGGGCGAGTTCGTCGTGGTCGCCCGGCCGGGGGCGTGGTTCACCTACTACTACTGGCTCGACGACTACCGCGCGCCCGACTTCGCCCGCGGCGTCGACATCCACCGCAAGCCCGGCTACGACCCGGCCGAGCTCTTCTTCGACCCGGCCGACCCGCTGGTGAAGGCGAAGGCGGCGGGCAACCTCGCCAAGAAGGCGCTGGGGCTGCGCTACGCGATGAACCTGGTGCCGCTGGACGCGTCGCTCGTGCGCGGCACGCACGGGAGGTTGCCGTCCTCATCGGCCGACACCCCGCTCGTGCTGGCCTCGGACGCGGACCTGCTGCCGGCCGGAGCCGCGTCGCTCCCGGCCACCGCGGTGCGCGACCTGGTGCTCGCGGCGCACGGCCCGGCCCTCGCGAAGGAGGCGTCGGCGCTCGCGCGCTGAGGGAGAGGACGCCCGGCGGCCTGCGCCCGTGTGCGGGCTGCCGGGCTCTGAGGGATCAGCCGGGGTCGCTGCGGACCTTGTGAGCTCGGGCGAGCTCGCCGCGGGCCGCAGCGGGCTCAGGTCCTCGCCGCGGATCCAGGTCCTCGCCGCGGGCTTCGTCCGGGCCGCCGGGCGGCTCAGCGCGGCACGAGCCCGGTGAGCCGCGCCGTCAGCCGCTCGACGGGGCCGGCACCGAGGAACCGCCACCACAGCACGGCTGCCGTGCACAAACCGAGCACGAGGGCGAGAGCGGCGAGCGGAGTGTCGGCGGAGTAGCCGAGGCCCGCCCGCGCGAGCGCTGCGACGAGCGCCACCTGCAGCACGTAGACCGAGAGCGCGAGCGTGCCGATCGCCCGGAGCGGCACCAGCAGCCGCTGGACAGCGGTGGAGCGCGACGTGGTCAGCAGCACCACCGCGACGTAGGCCAGGAGCACGAGCCCGAGGTCGTGCAGGGTGTCCGGGAGGCTGCCGGAGGGCGACTCCACGCCGAGCAGGAGCGCGACCAGCGGCCGCACCGGATACGCGACGACCGCGACCGCCGCGAGCACCGGCAGCAGCCGGTCCCGCTGCGCGCCGTGCCGCAGCAGCAGGGCTCCGAGGAGGAAGAAGGGGAGCAGGTTGGTCGCGCGGTAGCTCGGCCCGGTGAAGAGCCAGAGGGCGAGCGGAGAGCCGGATGCGGCGGCGGCGACCGCGGCGTTCACGGGCCCGGCGGCGAGCGCGAGCACGGCGGCCAGCGCGGCGATCGTCCGGGAGCGGAGGAGGAGCAGCGGCGTGCCGAGCACGAGCACGACGCCGAGGTACTGCAGCACGATCGCGATCCAGCTGCCCCAGGTCTCGAGCCAGACGCCGAGCGCCACGAGCACCGCGCCGCGGATCGCGTTCCGCAGCAGCACCCGCCCGGGGGAGGCACCGGGCCGCGCGAGCACCAGGGCCGCCGACATTGCCATCACCAGCGCGAACAGCGGCGACGCGAGATCGTTGATGTTCCACGCCAGGAACCCGACGACCCCCGTGCGCGCGCTCGGCACGAGCGGCATCGCGTGCGCGACGAGCATGGCCGCCACCGCCACTCCGCGCAGCACATCGGGGGCGACCAGTCGGTCGTGCCGGAGTCGCGGAGCCGTCGCAGTCATCCCGCGAGAGTAGGCGCGCCTCCGCCGCCGCGCCCCGCGCGAGCGCACCTCGCGCCACCGGCCTCCCGCCGGGCCGTCCGCCGGGCCGTCGGCCGGGGCGCCACCCGCTCCGCCGACGTGCGCTGCTGTCCGCTCCCCTCCGTCGGCCGCGGCGCCGCCCGCCCCGCCCGCGGGCGCCGGGCTGACCGGCCGCGGCGCCGCCCGCTCCGCCGACGGGCGCTGCTGTCCGCTCCGCTCCGTCGGCCCGGCCTCCGGCCGCCCGCTCCGATCCGTCGCTGACGGCCCGTTCCGTCCTCCCGCACGGGCCGTTCGTGACGGATCGACGCCCGGCGCCCTCCGGCAGGCCCGCGCTCGCTCCGCATGCGGCGCCCAGTCGCGCCCGGCCCGCTCCGATCCGTCGCGGACGGCCCGTCCTGCGCTCCTCCGCAGGCCGTGAGCGACGGATCAGCGCCCGCCCGCGCCGCCGCCTCGCGCGGATCCCCGCCGCGATGCCCCGGCCTCGCCCCGGCCTGCTCCGATGCGTCACGAACGGCTCCTTCCGTCCTCCCGAAGCGACCGTTCGTGACCCCTCGGTGCCCGCTCGTCCGCACGCCCGCCCGTGCCGCCGCCTCGCGCGGATCCCCGCCGCGACGTCCCGGTCCCGCCTCGGCCTGCTCCGATGCGTCGCGAACGGCTCCTTCCGTCCTCCCGAAGTGACCGATCGTGACCTTTCGGCGCCCGCTCATCCGTACGCGCGCCCGCGCCGCCACCTCGCGCTCGGCGCCGCCGCGACGTCCCGGCCTGCTCCGATGCGTCGCGAACGGCTCCTTCCGTCCTCCCGAAGCGACCGTTCGTGACCCTTCGACGCCCGCTCGTCCGCACGCGCGCCCGCGCCGCCGCCTCGCGCTCGGCGCCGCCGCGACGTCCTGGCCTCGCGTCGGCCTGCTCCGATGCGTCACGAAAGGTCCCTGTCTCCTTCCCGAAGCGACCGTGCGTGACCCCTCGGCGCCCGTCCGCGAGCGGCCTGCACTCGGCCCGCACCGAGCACGACCGGGCATGCTGGACGGATGACCGACGCCGCCCCGTCCCCCGACCGCCCGCGCCGCGCCCGCAGCCAGCACGTGCTCACCGTGCTGCGGACCGAGCACCTCACCGGCCACCTGGTCCGCGTGCACCTCGGCGGCGACGGGCTCGACGCGTTCCTCGCCGAGTCCGACCCCGAGCGCCTCGCCGCGACCGACCGCTACGTGAAGCTCCTGCTCCCGCCGCGCGGCTCCGACCTCCAGCCGCCCTTCGACCTCGACGCGCTCCGGGCGAGCGTCGCCCCCGAGCAGCTGCCCGTGCGCCGCACCTACACCGTCCGCTCGGTCGACCTCGAGCGGCGCTCGATCGCCGTCGACTTCGTCGTGCACGGGGACGAGGGAGTGGCGGGACCGTGGGCGCTCGCCGCGGCTCCCGGCGACCGGATCGCCCTCTCCGCGCCCGGCGGCGCCTGGTCGCCGAGCGCCGACCCCGAGGCCGTGCACCTGCTGCTCGGCGACGACTCCGCTCTGCCGGCGATCGCCTCCGCCCTCGAGGGGATGTCCGCGCACGCCCGCGGCCTGGTCCTGATCGAGGTGGACTCGGCCGCCGACGAGCTCGCGCTTCCCGCTCCGGCCGGAGTGGAGGTGCGCTGGCTGCACCGCGGCGGTCTCGAGGCCGGCCGGGCGCTGGTCGCGGCCGTCCAGGCCGAGCGGAGGCCCGAGGGCGTGCTCGAGGTCTTCGCGCACGGCGAGCGCACCGCGATGAAGCAGCTGCGCGCCCTCCTGCAGGACGAGTGGGGCGTGGAGCGCCGGGCGCTCTCGCTCTCGGCCTACTGGGCTCTCGGCCGCGCCGAGGACCGCTTCCAGGCCGAGAAGCGCGAGCCGGTCGGCGCGATCTTCGCCGACTGACGCGGGAGCGCACTCCGTCCGCACACTTCCGGGAAGGGACCAGCCTCGGACCCACCTCTACTCCGGTCCCCACGACCGGACCGTCCGATGGCGGTCCGGCCCTGCGAGCCTCGCGCCCGCCGCCCCCGCCGTTCTGCGGGCTGCTCGACCGACACGATGAGGAGAGCCCCTGTGGGAGTGCTGATCTTCGGCGCCTGGCGGCGCCGGATCGAGTTCGAGGACCGACGCTCGCGCACGTGCGGATCGCGGTGCGCGCGCGGATGGAGCAGGGACAGCCGTTCCGCTTGACCTGGAGGACGCTGCAGGAGTCGGAGCCGCGCTCGCACGCGATCCTCGTGCAGCCGAACGCGGTGCTGGAGTACCGCTTCGATCGTCCCCGGCTGCACGCCGTGAACCGCCTCTGGCTGCGCGAGCTCCTCACCCCCGCGTCCGGGCGCGACATGGTCGTCGCCGCCGAGCCCGAGCAGGCGCCGCTCCTCGGTGACGACCCTCCGTCCCCGGTTCCCGAGGGAGGGCTCGCGGCCTAGTCGGAGCGGATCCTCCGGCACCTCCGACCGCTCGCCCCCTCACCCGCACCTCCCGGGACGCGTTAGAGCGTCTCCGGCCGCGGGTGGTCCGTGCCCACCCCGCGGACGCTCCTGCTGGAGGCTGCGAGGAGCGAGGCGACGAGGACGACCGCGGCGCAGCCGAGCAGGGTGCGGTCGAGCCCGACGAGGTCGGCGAGCGGGCCCACGAGCGCCTCCCCGAGCGGCACGGCGAGGAAGGAGCCGACCATGTCGTAGGAGTAGACCCGGGCGAGCGCCTCGCGGGGGACATGGGTCTGCAGCGTCTGGTCCCAGGCGATGGCGAAGATCTCGAGCGCGACTCCGCCGAGGGCGAAGGCGAGGAGGAGGGCGGGGAGCGCCGGGACGGCTCCGAGGGCGGCGACCGGGACGGCCGTCACCGCCATGAGGGCGACGCCCGCCCCCAGCGCACGGCGGGGCCGCCAGCGCAGCGCGATCACGGCCCCGATCACCAGACCGACGGTCTGCGCGGCGATCACGAGTCCCCACGCCGCTCGACCGAAGGACCGATCGGCGACGACCGGGCCGAGGACCGTGGTCGCGCCGACGAACGCGGCGTTGACGGCGGTGAACTGCGCCACGACGATCCACACCCAGCGCCGGCTCGTGAACTCCCGCCACCCCTCGCGGAGGTCGGCGAGGACGGAGGCGCCCGGGCCCGAGCGGACCGTCCGCGGCAGCCGCACACGGGAGTAGAGGACCGCGGCCAGGGCGAAGCCCGCGGCGTCGACCGCCAGCCCCCACCCGGGACCCACCAGTGCGACGAGCGCGGCCCCGGCCGAGGCGCCGACGATGCTCCCGCCGTTCAGGCCCAGGCGGAGCAGGGCGTTCGCCGGGCGGAGCTCGCCGACCGGCACCGTCTCGGGGACGAGGGCGGCCGCGGCGGGCAGGCTCATCGCCGCGACGGCGCCGTTGAGCACGCTGAGCACGACCAGGGCCGCGACGGTCGCCGTCCCCGTGATCACCGTCACGGCGACCGCGGCCTGAGTGGCTGCCGCCGCGAGCGAGGTGCCGACGAGGATCACGGAGCGGGGGAGCCGGTCGGCGAGGACGCCGCCGAGCAGCAGGACGGCGACGTTGGCGAGGGAGCGCGCGGCGACGACGAGTCCGAGGTCCGTCGGCGAGCCCGTCAGGTCCAGCACGGCGAAGGCCAGGGCGATCGGAGCGACGGCGTTGCCGAGGACCCCGGTCGTGCGGGCGGCGAGGAGCCAGCGGAAGGGGCCGTGCGCGAGAGGACCGTGCGCCAGCGGCCCGCGCCCGTCGCGGGTCACGGCCGGCGGAGCGGGAACATCGCGGTCGTCATCGACACCGGTGCGGTACCGGGCGTCCTCGGCGGCCGGGCCGCCGCGTGCAGCAGCGCGGACGCCTCCCCGACGTGCCGCACGACCCGCCGCCAGACCTCGGGGTCGACCCAGAGCTCCGCGTCCGTCGAGAGCTGAGGACCGTCCGCCCGGCTCGACGAGCGCCGCCGGAGCTCCTCGATCAGGGCCTCGAGGTGCAGGTCCCGCTCCTCCTCCGGCCCGGCGTCCACGGACGCCGTCACGTCGAAGGGCCTTCCGGAGGCCTCGTGCCGGTACCGCTTCGCCTCTCCGCCCCGCAGGCGCACGGTCTCGACGACGGCCACGAGCCCGGCGCGCTCCAGCACGCGGAAGTGGTAGCTCGCCGTCGCCTGCGACAGCTGCAGCTCGCGGGCGGCCTCCGCGGCGCTCATCGCCGCTCCCGTGACCAGGGACAGCAGGCGGAGGCGGATCGGATGCGCGGTGGCGCGCAGCTCGTCGAGAGAGGACATGCGGCCATGGTGTCCGGCGGCTCCCGCACCGTCAAACAGGGCTTTGGGGGTGGGGCGGCGCTCGCCGGGCCGCTCCGGTGCACATCGGGCGGCGCTCGCCGGGCCGCTCTCGCGAGCGATCCGGAGCTCCACCGGCGCTTCCGGGCTGCTCGCTCACCCCGGCGATCCGGGATCGGGGCCCGGAGTCGTCCTCCGGGCCCCGTCGCTCACACCTGGGCGGTGCCGCTGTCCTCGACCGGGCCGGACGCGTCCGACTCCTCGGTGATCTCGGTGTCGGTCTCGTCGGCGCGGTCGCGGAGCGCGTCGGCCATCGCGCCGGCGCCCTCGGCTCCGTGGTCGTGCTCGACCTGGTCGATCAGGCCGCCGAGCTTCTCGTCGTTGCTGGCGTCCTCGGCTCCGTCCATCACGGGGCTGTTCTGCTCGTTGTCGCTCATGGCGCTCCTCCTGGGTCGACCGGCCTCTGCGCCGGTGGTCCGACGCTACGCGCGCGGCCCGTGCGGTGCAGGTGATCGACGGGAATCGGCCGGTCCGCTATCGGGGTGCCGAGCGACGTTCCCGGCCATCCCCGAATCGAGCGGATATCGCTTTCCACCCTCCGGAGAAGTGAGCGGATATCGCCTGTCGAATGAGCCGCTATCGCTTTCCGGCGAGGTGAACAGTTCTCTCAGAGAAGTGCCCCTCGGAGACCCTCCCTGCTATGATCGGGCGACTTCTGCACCAGGGACCGGGGGGTCGTTCTCGGCGGACGATCGATCATCCACACGCCTGTTATCCCGATCATCACCAGTGAAGGCGCGTATGGCTTCGTATCTCTTCGTCTGCTCCGGCGGCGGGCATCTCAAGGAGATGTTCGCGCTCTCGGGGCTCCTCGGAGTCGACCCGGAGGAGCAGCACTGGGCGACCGTCGACAGCGCCCTCAGCCGCACCCTCCTCGCCGACCGGCGCGTGACCCACCTCGCCGATCCGCCGCCCCGCGCCGTTATGCCGGTGCTCCGCAACGCGATGATCGGCCGCTCCCTGCTGGCCCGCGGCTCCTTCGACGCCGTCTTCAGCACCGGCGCCAGCCCCGCCCTCTCCTTCCTGCCGCTCGCGGCCTCGCGCGGCATCCCCGCGCACTACATCGAGAGCGCCGCCCGCGTGCTCGGCCCGTCGATGACCGGTCGGATCCTCGCCCGGGTCCCCGCCGTCTCGACCTACACGCAGTACCGCTCCTGGGCCGACGACCGCTGGAGCTTCGGCGGCTCGATCTTCGACACCTACCGCGTCGAGGACGTCGTCCCGCAGGCGATCCGCCGCGCCGTGGTCTCGGTCGGCACGCAGGACGGCTACCCGTTCCCCCGCTTCTTCGCCGCGCTCGCGCCGCTGCTCGAGGGCGTGGAGGTGCTCTGGCAGACCGGGGCGAACGACGTCTCCGGTCTCGGGATCGACGGCCGCCACTCCGTGCCGCACGACGAGCTCAACGCCGCGATGAAGGCGGCCGACGTCGTCATCGCGCACGGGGGAGTGGGCACCGCGCTCAGCGCCATCGAGCAGGGCCGGGTGCCGATCCTGGTTCCGCGCCGCGCCTCGTTCGGCGAGCACGTCGACGACCACCAGGTGCAGATCGCCACGCGCCTGGCCGACTCCGGCCTCGCGGTCACCGTCGACATCGAGGGCCTCTCCCGCGAGACGCTCGAACTCGCCGCGGCGAGGCGGGTCGTCTCCGCCGATTCCGCCGTGCCCTTCGTGGTGCACGAGACGGCCGAGAAGTCCTCGGGCCTCTCCCGCCGACTCTTCCCCTCCTCCCGCTGATCCCCGCCCGAGCGACCAGACGTGATGAGAACGACATCCACGCGTCATCCGCGGCCCGTACACTCTCGAATGGGTTGGGGGGCCGGACGTCACTTCATGTGCGTCGAATTCGGAATGGTCGGCCGACTCGACACTGATGGCGAAAGCTCCGAAGGATTCTCGATATGACTGACACCCCGCGCGGCCTCTCGCGCCGCCTCCTGCTCGCCGCCTCCGCTGTCGGAGCCGCCGCGACCGCCTCCGCTCTCGTAGCGACGCCGGCGCTCGCCGCGCCGAACTACAGCGTGATCCCGAGGCTCCCGGGCGAGGTCTCGCGCCTCGACACCGTCCGCTCAGAGTCCGGCGGCAAGCCGTACGAGGTCATCGACGTGAAGATCGGCAACGATCCCGCGCGCCTCTTCGTGCCGCACAGCGCTGTGCCGGGCAAGAACCTCTCGGTGCCGGTCGTCTGGTACTACCACGCGAGCGGGAGCGACTGGAAGGCGCTCTCCGGCGCCTACAAGAACTCTGCCGAAAAGCTCGTGGACCAGGGATTCGTCAGCATCTGCCCGCAGTACAGCGGCAGTAGCGCTTACACGAGCGCCCCCGCACTCGCCGCTCAGAAGGCTGCCGTCGAGTGGGTGACGAGCCAGTGGTCGATCCGCGCGAGCTTCCTCCGTTCGAACTCCGGCGGCGGCGCTCTGCTCTGCTGGGCCTACGCGAACCGTCTGGTCCCGAACATCTACGGCGCCTACCACGCCAGCGGCGTCTACAACATCGAGGACACCGAAGCGCGCGACCCCGGCCGCGTCCTCGCTGCGTACGGCGGCAACGTGAACGCACTGCGCGCGGGCAACCCGTCGCGCCTGCCGCAGTCCCTCTGGACGGGCACGCGCCTGCGGATCACCGCCGGTTCGGCCGACACTCTCGTGCCGGCCGAACTCCACGGCGGACGGCTGCGCCGCCTCGCTCAGCCCGTCGCGCGAGAGACGACCATCGCGTACCACTCCGGTGACGGGGGCCAGTTCGGTCACGTCGTGCCCCCCTTCACGAACAACGACATGGTTCAGACCTTCCGCCGCTGGCTCCAGGAGGGCCCCGCCTGATCCGCGGCAGGACCGACGCGACCCCTCCTCCCCGGGGGTCGGCGCCAGGGTCGAGCAGTGGAGGAGGAGGGCACGGCATCGCAGGCGTCCCAGCCGCCGAGAGGCGGCTCGCGAGGGCATCGCGATCCTCATCGAGGCCGACGGGACCACTCCCGTGAGCGCCGCACCGCCCGCCCCCTCCTCCACCACTCCGCTCCGACGCCAGAAGGACTCCCTGACGTGATCGACATCCTCCCGCGACGACTCCTCGTCGGCGCGCTCTTCTCGGTCGCCCTGGTGATCGTCCTCGGGATGGGGTACATCTTCTCGACCCGGGAGCCGGCCACCGGCCTCCTGGTGATCGCCGCCGGAGTCGGCGGCATCGTCGGCGCCTACGTTCTGCTGCGGGTCCCCGCGCACTGGCTGCCGGCGATGGCGCTCGCGTTCTTCGCGCTCGTCCCGACGCCGCTCACCCCCTCGACCCTGACGTTCCGCATGACGCTCTGGGCCGTCATCCTCGTGATCTGGGCGATCCGGCGCGGGCTCGCTCCCGAGCTGTGGCGCGCCCCCGTCAAGGCGTGGACCCGCGAGCTCGTGCTCTCCCCGTGGCGGGCCGTGGTGATCCTCGCGTTCATCGCCCTCATGCTCTGGTCGGCCGTGGCGACGGTGCGCGGCTCCTTCGCGAGCGAGGGCGTCTCGTGGCTGTTCAGCTTCGCGATCTGCGTGGGCGTGCCGATGCTCGTCTTCGACGCCCAGCGCGAGGCCGTGCTGCTGCGCAAGACGTGGGTGATCCTCTCCGGGCTGCTCGCCCTCTACGCCGCCCTCGAGCTGGTCGCGCAGAGCTCCCCGATCCTCGGTGCCGTCTACGGCGCCCTCGGCTACGAGCAGGACCAGCACTGGTCGCTCTACCGCGCCGAGATCACCTTCGGACACCCGCTGCTCGCCGGCACCTTCCTCACCGTGGGCGCCGGGCTCGCCTTCGGCTCCTGGCTCCAGGGCTCCCGCAAGTCCGACCTGCTGCTGGGCATCCTGGCCTCGGGCGGTGTCGTCGCGACCGTCTCGCGCGGACCGATGGCGGCCATCGCCGTCGCGGTCGTCGTCGCGCTCGTCGCCGTCGGCTTCCTCAACCCGGACCGCTCGCTGCTCCGGCCCGGCTCGATCCTGATCGCCGGCCTCATCGCGGGCGTCGGAGTCCTGAACTTCGAGCCCGTCACCGCCCGCAACAACAACCTCGACGCCTCCATCTCGGCCGGCGCCCGCGACCTCGCGGTGACCGTGTCGCTGAAGGCGGCCGAGCTCACGCACTGGCTCGGCTCCGGAGCGGCGACGTCCGGCATCAGCGGCAGGCGGTTCTCGGACGTGGTCATCGAGAACTCGTTCCTGCAGCTGCTGATCAGCGTCGGCATCCCCGGCCTGCTGTTCTTCGTGATCATGGTGGCCGCGATGTTCGGCGCCACGCTCAGCCGTCGCGACGTCGGCCCCGCGGCCGGCCTGCTCGGCTTCATGGTCTGCCTCGCCGGCTACAACGCCATCGACGCGGTCCGCCCCAGCCACCTGCTCCTGGGCTTCCTCGTCATCATCTGCCTGAACCCGGTGCACGTCCCCGACTTCTCCAAGGGCATCCGGATGCGCCAGCCCCTCGGGGCGCGGATCTTCGACGCGCCGATGGCCGTCGGGATGCGGGGCGACCGGTGAGCCGCCGCTCCCGCAGGAACGACTCGTCGCCGGCCGCGCTCGTCGTCCAGCAGTCGCTCGCGCCGCCGGACTCGACCACGCAGTACGTCGATTCGATCGTCGACGGCCTCGCGCCCGGCGTCGAGCTGCTGTTCTTCTCCTGGCGCAGCGCCCTGCTCGCCGACTACGACGTGCTGCACGTGCACTGGCCCGAGCTGATGATCCGCGGCCGCAGCCCGCTGCACCGCTTCCTGCGCCGCCGCGCCCTCGACGTGCTGCTGGTGCGCCTCGCGCTCCAGCGAATCCCGCTCGTGCGCACGGTGCACAACCTGCACCCGCACGAGCTCGGTCCCGCCGCCGAGCGCCGCTCGCTGGCCCGGATCGACCGCGCGACCGACCTGTTCGTCCGCCTGAACCCCACGACCGTCACTCCCGGCCGGGCGCCCGCCGTCACCGTGCTGCACGGGCACTACCGCGACCAGTTCGCCCAGCACCCGCTGCCCGAGCGCGAGCACGGCCGCGTCCTCTACTTCGGCATCATCCGCCCGTACAAGGGCGTCGTCGAGCTGATGGACGTGTTCCGCGGCGTGGAGGACGACTCCCTCTCCCTGCACGTGGTCGGCAGCCCCAGCACGGGCCAGCGCGAGCTGGTCGAGGAGCGGGCCGCCCGCGACACCCGGGTGCGCACCACGCTCCGCCGGGTCGACGACGCCGAGATGGTCGACGAGATCGGCCGGGCCGAGCTGATCGTCCTGCCCTACCGCGAGATGCACAACTCCGGCTCGATCCTGGTCGCCCTCTCGCTCGGCCGGCCGATCCTGGTGCCGCGCACGCCCACCAACACGGCCCTGGCCGAGGAGGTCGGCAGCGACTGGGTGATCGAGTACGACGGCGATCTCACGCCCGAGCTGATCACCTCCGCCCTCGAGCGCACGCGCACCCGTCCGCCGGAGGGGCTCCCCGCTCTCTCCGGTCGCGACTGGGACGTGCTCGGACTCCAGCTCAAGAAGGCCTACGAGGGCGCGATCGCCACCAAGAAGGGCTCGACCCGATGACCGGGACCACGCAGAAGCCGTCTCCGAGCCTCGGCCGCTCCGCGAGCCGCGGCGCCGCCGTCACGATCGGCGGGCAGGCGATCCGCATCGCCGTCCAGCTGGGCAGCATCGTCGTCCTCGCGCGCCTGCTCGCGCCGGCCGACTACGGCCTGCTCGCGATGGTCACGGCGATCATCGGCATCGGCGAGATCTTCCGCGACTTCGGCCTCTCCTCCGCCGCCATCCAGGCGAAGGAGATCACGCCGGGCCAGAAGAGCAATCTGTTCTGGATGAACGCGGGCATCGGCCTCACCCTCACCCTGCTGGTCATCGCGGCCTCGTGGCCGATCGCCGCCCTCTACGGCGACGACCGGCTCCAGCTGCTGACCGTCGTGCTCTCCTCGACCTTCCTCCTCAACGGGATCTCGACGCAGTTCCGCGCCGACCTCGCCCGGCACCTCCGCTTCGTGAAGCTCACCCTGGTCGACATCGTCGGCCAGGTGCTGGGCCTCGTGGTCGGCGTGCTGATGGCGCTCGGCGGCGCCGGCTACTGGGCGCTGGCCGCGAGCCAGGTCGTGCAGCCGCTCATCGGCGTGCTGATGCTGGTCTTCATCACGGGCTGGCGTCCCGGCCGCTACCGCCGCGGCGAGGCGATGGGCCACTTCCTCCGCTACGGAGGCGGCGTCTTCGCGACCCAGGCGCTGACCTACGCGAGCAAGAACGTCGACTCCGTCATCATCGGCGCGCGCTTCGGCCCGGTCGACCTGGGCCTCTACAACCGCGCGTTCCAGCTGATGATGCTGCCGCTGCAGCAGCTCAACGCCCCGGCGCAGCGCGTCGCCCTGCCCGTGCTCTCCAAGCTGCAGGACGAGCGCGAGCGGTTCCGCACGTTCATCCTCTTCGGTCAGTCGGCGATGCTGACGGTGATGGGCCTCGTGCTCGCCGTCCTCGGCTCCCAGTCCGACTCGGTCATCCGGATCCTGCTGGGGGAGCGCTGGCTCGCCTCGGTCCCGATCTTCCAGATCCTGCTCGTGGCCGGGTTCTTCCAGGCCACGGCGTACTGCTCCTGGTGGGTGTTCCTCTCCAAGGGCCTCGTGCGCCAGAGCGTCTGGTACAGCCTGGCGACCCGCCCGCTGATGGTCGTCCTGATCCTGCTCGGCTCCAACTGGGGAGTGACGGGCGTCGCGGTCGCGTACGCCGGCTCGCTCGCCCTCACCTGGCCGATCGCGCTGATCTGGATCGGCCGCACCTCCGACGCCCCCGCCCGCGAGATGTTCACCAACGGCCTCCGCAGCGGCATCGCGTTCGGCTCGATCACGGTCGGCTCCTTCTTCTCCACCGTCTGGATCGCCGCCGACCAGCCCGTCCTCCGCCTCCTCGTGGGCGGTGCCGCCGTCCTGGTCGGGGTCGGGCTCTGGATGCTGATCCTCCCCGCGTTCCGCCGCCAGATCCTCGGCCTCGCCGACCTGCGCCGCCACTTCCGCCGCAGCCGCCCGGCCGCCGCTCCCGCCCCGGCCACGGTCGACGCCACCAGCCCCACCGGTGACAGCGCGCTGGTCGACGGAGCCGTCACGGCCGGCACCCCCGACTCCGAGCGGCCTCCCGCCGCCGTTCCCCCCACCGAAAGAGATCGATGAAACTCAAGCTCGGCGTCGTCAAGTCCTGGAAGAAGGACTTCGTCACGACGACCCGCCTGCCCGCCCGCCGCGACGCGGCGGTGCTCCGCGCCGCCCTCGCGGACCTCCGACCCGAGCCCGAGTCGCACCTCGTGATCGCCGCTCCCGGCAGCGGCAACATCGGCGACCAGGCGATGCTGGAGGCGTTCCTCGAGAACACCACCGGTCCTGTCGTGGTCGTCCAGCGCTACGCCGGCGACGTCGTGATCCCCGAGGAGCAGGCCGACCGGGTCGAGGTCGTCGAGCTCCCGCACCTGGTCTACGGAGTGGGCGACGCGCACGCCGCCGACCTCCGCGCCTACGCCGCGCTGATCCGCCGCGCCCGCTCGGTCTCGGTCGTCGGCGCCGACATGATGGACGGCAAGTACAGCCTCCGCGGCTCGGTCCGCCGCTCCCTGCTCGCGCAGGCGGCCGCCGAGGCAGGGGTGCCCACGCGCATCCTCGGCTTCTCCTGGAACGCGGCGGCTCGCCTCGCCGCCCGCCGCTCCCTGATCGCCGCCTCCCGCGCGGGCGTCGTCCCGATGCTCCGCGACCCGCTCTCGGCGGAGCGCGCCCGGAGCATCGGCGTGCAGCGCGTCGAGGAGGTCACGGACATCGTCTTCTCGGCGCGCACCCGCGACCGCAGCTTCCGCGAGGGGCTGGGACTGCCCGAGGGCGTCCCCTTCGCGCTCGTGAACGCGAGCGCCCTCGTCGCCGGCATGGTCGACCAGGTGCCGGAGTACGAGCGCATCGTCGACCGCCTCCGCGCCGCCGGCGTGCACGTCGTGCTCCTCCCGCACGTCTCCCGCCCCATCGGCGACGACAAGGTGGCCGTCCGCGCGGTCGCCGAGCGCGTGGGATCCGAGGGCGTCACAGTCGTCGACCGCGTGCTCATGCCCGCCGAGATCCGCGGCCTCGCCGAGGACGCCCTGCTGACCGTCACCGGCCGCATGCACCTCGCGATCATGTCGCTCTCGCTCGGCGTCCCCGCGATCACCCTCGCCACCCAGGGCAAGGTCGAGGGCATCATGCGCCTCATCGGCCTGCCGCAGCTGTGCGTCGAGCCGGTCCCCGGCTTCGCCGACCGCGTCCTCCCGGTGATCGACCGCATCCTCGCGGAGCCGGGCGACGGCGGCGTGCGCGCCACCATCGACGCGGCCATGCCCGAGGTGCGCCGCCTCTCGGCGCTCAACACCCGCGGCCTCGGCGCGGAGGTCGTGCGATGAGCGCGGCGCAGGAGAAGGGACCGCGCATGCGGATCATGTTCGTCGTCACGTCGCTGCACGGCGGCGGTGCCGAGTTCGTCGCCCGCACCTGGATGGGCTGGCTCCTCGAGCAGGGCCACCACGTCGACGTCGTCACCACCTCGGTGAAGGGCACCGACGAGTACCTCCCCGAGGGCGCGGTGCTGCACCGCATCGGCGAGGGCAAGGGCCACGTCGGCAAGGCGCGGATGCTCAAGGAGCTGTTCCGCCGCCGCACCCCCGACGTCGCGGTCGCCCTGCAGGGCTACCCGAACATCGTGCTCCTGGCCTCGGCCGAGATGACCGCGAAGGCGGACCGCCCGAAGACCATCGTGAGCGAGCGCAACCTCGTCTCGCTCGGAATCCCGGGCTTCTCGAGGACCCAGAAGGTGCAGCTCGGGCTCGCCAAGACGCTCTACCGCCGCGCCGACCACGTCATCGCGATCTCGCACCCCGTCGCAGGCGAGCTCGTCGCCGGTTTCGGCGTCTCGGGCGAGCGCTGCACCGTCGTGCCGAACCCGGCGACCGCCAAGGTCGACCGCTCCCGCCAGGTCTCGCGCACCCCCGGCACCGCGGCGGGCCTGCAGATCGTGCTGCCCTGCCGCCTCGTCGTCCAGAAGCGCCCCGAGCTCGCGATCCTCGCGGCCGAGGAGCTGGAGCGCCGCGGCATCCCCGCGAAGGTCGTCTCCTTCGGCGGCGGCCCGCTGCTCGGCAGCATGAAGGCGGAGGCGACCGCGCGCGGCGTGGACTTCCAGGACATGGGCTGGGTCGAGGACTGGTTCCACCACTTCGACGAGAACGCCGTCGTGCTGCTCCCGTCGCTGCGCGAGGGCTTCGGCAACGTGCTGGTCGAGGCGGCCGCCGCCGGCGTCCCCTCGGTCGCCGTGTCCGGGGCGCTCGGAGTCGCGGACGCGATCGTCCCCGGCCTGACCGGCGAGCTCGCGCTCACCCCCTCCGCCTCCGACCTCGCCGACGCGCTGATCCGCGCGAGCGAGCTCGAGATCACCGGCATCGACCGCTGGCTCGACCGCTTCTCGCTGGAGTCCAGCGGCCGCGACCTCGAGACGGTGCTCCGCCGGGTCGTGGGGCAGAAGTGACCCTCGTCTCGGTGGTGGTCCCGGCGCACCAGGAGGAGGCGCACCTCGCCTCCGCCCTGGAGCGCCTGCTGCGGCAGACCCACGCCGAGCTCGAGATCCTCGTGGTCGACGACGCCTCGACCGACGGGACCGAGGCGATCGGCCGCGCGTTCGCCGAGGAGCACGAGCGGATCCGCTACCTCCGCCAGGACGAGAACCAGGGCGTCGCCGCCGCTCGCGAGCGCGCTGTCGGCGAGGCCGCCGGCGAATGGGTCTGGCTGGTCGACGCCGACGACGAGTGGCCGGAGACCGCGGTCGAGGCCATGCTCTCGGCGGGGGAGGCGGGCCGCGCCGACGTGGTGGTCGCCCAGGCGGTCACGGTCGACGCCACCGGATCCACGCCCGTCGGCTCCCTGCGCGGCCCGCTCGCGCTCTCGGGCCGGGGCGCCTTCACCGCGCTCCTGGTCGGGGAGCTGACCGGGCACCTCTGGAACAAGCTGTTCCGCCGCGAGCTGTTCGACGGCATCGAGTTCACGCGGATCCGCCAGCACTCGGACCAGGCGCAGGTCGCGCAGCTGCTCGCCGCGGCCGACGAGGTCGTCGTCGTCCCCGACTCCGTCTACGAGTACCGCCTCCGCTCGGGCTCGATCATCCGCTCGGGCGCGAAGCGCGCCGACTCGCTCGCCGGGCTCGCCGCCGTGATCGAGCGGACGGCCCGCGGGCTCGACCCGCGCCTCCTCGACTCGCAGGACTACTCCTACTACCGCGCGCGCTTCTCCCTGCTCTCCCGCTTCAAGGACGCCACCTCGGGCGCACACAGCCCCGAGGAGGCCGACCGGCTCTGGCGGGCCGCGCACGACGAGGCGGGACTCCGGCACCTGGTCGCGCTCGTGCGCCGGCGCGACCTCAAGCGCTCCGTCCTCTTCGGGCTCGCCGCCGCGGCGCCCGCGCTCTACCGAGCGGCGATGAGCGCCGGGAACGGACGCCGGTGACCGTCGTCTCCCCGGTGCGCGGAGAGGCCGGAGTGCGCTTCCCGGCAATCGAGTCCTCGTCACTATTCAGCCGAATGTGCGGCGCGGACGATACACCCTTAGTCTTGATCCTCGGTCGTATTCTGCGACCGAGCCTGCGTCCTTCTCTGAGCCTTGTTCACCTCGGATGGAATTCACGAGCGGTACGACCGGGCACAAGGGGGAGAGAATGAAGCTGCTGAAGCCTGCGGGCGGGGCCCGACGCGAATGGGTGGATTTCGCCAAGGGTGCCGCCATCCTGATGGTCGTGTACTACCACACGTCGTTGTACCTCGGTGACATCGGGGTCGAGAACACTCTCGGCCGCATCAAGGTCGTGTTCGAGCTGTTCCCGATGCCCCTCTTCTTCCTGGTGTCCGGTCTCTTCGGCTCGCGCATCCGCACCTGGAGCTTCCCCGACCTCTGGCGTCGCAGGCTGTACCCGCTGCTCTGGCTCTACGTGGTCTGGTCCGTGATCCGCATGGCCTTCTACCTCGTCGTGCCGCTCGCGAACGGCGGACTCGGCGAGCTCCCCGCGACCGACCCGCTCAACCTGCTCCTGCTGTTCTTCTGGCCCAGCAGCAGCTACTGGTTCATCTACGGCCTCGTCCTCTTCACGCTCGGCGCGTGGCTCCTGCGCAAGGTCGACCACCGTGTGCAGGTCGCCATCGCCGCGGTGATGGGGACGATGTTCACCACCGGTCTCGTCAACACGACCAACGTGGGCTGGAACCGCATCGGCGCCCTGTTCGTCTTCTTCCTGGTGGGCACGCTCTACTCGAAGAGGATCATCGACTTCGTCGAGCAGAAGGGGAGCCGCGCGTTCCTCTACGTCACTCCGGTCTTCGTCGTGCTGAGCGCGGTGCTCTTCCTCTTCCCGATCCGCTGGGTGCCGTTCCTCGCCCTCGCCGGCCAGATGGCCGCCGTCGCGATGGGCATCCTCGTGTCGCGGGCCCTCTCCCGAGTGCGATTCCTGAACTTCTTCACGATCTGCGGCGAGCGCAGCCTGCACATCTACCTGCTGCACCTCTACTTCATCGTGATCGCCATCACGGTCCTTCGGGTGATCCTCCCCGAGGACCGCTCCGAGATCGGCGGCTTCGAGGTGCCGCTGCTGCTGGTCGTGATGGTGCTCGCGGTCGTCCTCTCGCTCTTCGTGACCGGCTACCTCTCGAAGGTCAAGTGGATCTACGTCCCCCCGGCCGCCCTCGGCGGCCCCGGCAAG
This sequence comes from Rathayibacter sp. AY2B9, assembly GCF_002931595.1. Lineage (NCBI taxonomy): Bacteria > Bacillati > Actinomycetota > Actinomycetes > Micrococcales > Microbacteriaceae > Rathayibacter > Rathayibacter sp. AY2B9. The sequence goes on along the minus strand of NZ_PSUB01000004.1, from coordinate 19,203 downwards.
CGGCGCAAGCCCGTGCCCGTCCCTGCGCGCGGCCCCGGAGTCGTCTCCGATCCCGTCGCGGTCCCGGCCGATGAGCCCGGCACCTCCCCCAGTTACGAGAAGAAGAGAGCGGAGTCCCACGAGTGAAGACGACACGAGCACGCAGAGCCGGAGTCCTGGCGGCCGTCGTGGCCGTCGCCCTCGGGCTGGCCGGCTGCTCCTCGCAGCCCGAGCCCGTCCGCACGCCCGACGGCTTCACGACGGAGAAGGCGATCGAGTACCGCTCGGTCGACGGCGTCTCGCTGAAGGCCGACGCCTGCCTCCCCACCGCGGGCGGCACCGACCGCCCCGCGCTGCTGATGCTGCACGGCGGAGGGTTCGTCGACGGCGCCCGCGACGAGGGCGGGATGACCGAGCTCTGCGAGTACTACGCCGAGCGCGGCTTCGTCTCGGTCTCCGTCGACTACCGCCTCCTCCAGGACAGCCGGTACCCCGGCCAGATCGAGGACGCGCAGGCCGCCGTGGAGTGGCTGCGCGAGCCCGCGCAGGTCACGCGCTTCGGCCTCGACCCCGCCCGCATCGGCGTGATGGGCAGCTCCGCCGGAGCGATCATCGGAGCGACCATGGGCACGCTCGGCGAGGGGTCCCTCACCGAGGGCTCGCGGGTCAAGACCGTCGTCGCCTTCTCGGCGGTGGCCGACATGACCGAGACCGGGATGTCGCTGGGCACGCCGGTGCCCGAGGCGAAGGAGCAGATCCTCTCCTACCTGGACTGCGACGAGATCGACTCGACGACCTGCCCGCAGAGCATCCCCGCGTCGCCGATCACCTCGGTCGACTCCACGGACGCCCCGCAGATCTGGCTGACCTCCGAGGACGAGCTCGTCCCGGTCGAGCAGGCCGACGCGATGCAGGTCGCCCTGCAGGACGCCGGAGTGGCGTCCGAGGTCGGCGTGGACGGCTCCGGCCACCACGGGCTCCAGAACAACACACCGAACAACAAGAAGGCGATCCTCGCCTTCCTGCAGGCACACCTCTGATCCACCGCTCCCGCGCGAAACCTCGCGGCCGGTTCCGCGCAACGCGGACGACACATCACGACGCTACAGTCAGACCCCCTGCACTCCGGTGCAGTCGACGAAAGGGACACCACACACCATGACCTTGAACGGACTGTTCGCCGGCATCGGCCGGAGGTGGGTCTACATCGTCGCCTTCGCTCTGCTCGGCGCCGTGGCGGCCCTGGTACTCAACGCCGTCCTCCTCCCGCAGTACAAGGCGGACGCACGCGTGTACGTCGCGGTCTCCTCGTCCGGAGTCCTCTCGACCGCGGACCGGGTCGCGGCCAACAGCGCCGCCTCCCAGGCCACGGTCACCTCCGTCGCCCTCGGCACCTCGGACACCGTCCTGCAGGGCGTCATCGACGGCCTCGGCATCGACGAGCCCATCGAGGACTTCGCCAAGCGCGTGACCGTCCTCGCCGAGCCGGAGTCCGTGGTCATCACGATCTCGGCCACCGACCCCTCGCCCGAGCAGGCCGCGGTCATCGCGAACGCGGTCGCCGCTCAGCTCGACGCGGCCGTGAAGGGGGCCGACCCGACGACCACCACGAACGGCGTCGCCGTCCCGCAGATCCAGCTCCAGGTGCTCAGCCAGGCGCTCCCGCCGGAGCTGCCGGTCACCGGTGGCATCCTCGTCCTGCTCGCGCTCGGCATCCTCGGCGGCGCCGTGGTCGGCGTGGGAGTGGCGATCGTGTTGACCGCCCTCGACCGCCGCCTCCGCAGCGGCGACGACGTCCGCTCCGCGATCGACCGGCCGCTGCTGGGCATCGTCCCGGTCAAGGCCACCAAGCTCGACGAGATGCTGAACTCGACCGAGATCCCGGCCCGCTACTCGGCCGTCGCGTTCGAGCTCTCCGCCATCGCGCGCACCCGCTCGTACTCCTCCTTCGCGATCGCCCCGGCGTCCGAGAAGACCCCGCACACCGCCAGCGCGGTGCTGCTCGCGAAGGCGCTGGCCGTGCTCGGCTCGTCCGTCGTGATCGTGGACGGCACCGCCGAGGGCTCGGCTCTCGCTTCCGCCTCGGGCGGACGCCCGGGCCTGCGCGAGGTGCTCGCCGGAGCCGCCTCGCTCGACGACGCGATCATCAAGCGCTCGACCGACCGCGTCGACCTGCTCCCCGCGGGTGGCGCCCAGGCCGGCACGCCGATGCCGACCGACGCCCTCCGCGCGCTGGTCGAGGAGCTCGAGAAGGTCTACGACATCGTCCTGATCGTCACCGGCACTCTCGGCGCGACCGAGCAGTCGCCGACCTTCCGCGGCGTCGCCGACGGAGCCGTCCTCGTCCTGATCGAGGGCAAGGTCGACTCGCCCCAGGCCGCCGCCGACGTGCACTGGATCGAGACCGCCGGCACCCCCGTGGTCGGCGCGGTCGTCCTGGCCCGCCACAAGCTGCAGAAGGCCCCCGCGATCGTCTGATCGCGTCCTCGCGCGCTGCGGAGAGCGCACCCCGGCCCCGGCCGCGGTGCGCTCTTCCGCGTCCGGGGACTGCACCGCTTGTCCGGGGCGGGCCCGTGCGGGCTCTGCGAGGCCTGGCCGGCCCGTCCGCCCTCCCAGTCTCTCCGGCGCCCACTGCGGCCGGACCAGGCCCTTCTCCGTCCCCCGCGAGCCCGTTCTCACCCCGCGAGTCCGCACGAGTCGCGGCAGTCGCACGCGAGCACGCCGACTTCCGCGGACTCGAGAGGAGGCGGCGTCCCCGTGCTGGGGCCGCGGGCTCTCCGGGGCGGGCCCGTGCGGGCTCTCCAGGGCATGGCCGGCCCCTCCGGACCTCCTCCGGCCTCTCCAGCGCCCGCCGTGGCCGGACCAGGTGCCTCACCGGCTCCCGGGAGCCCGCTGACACCGCGAGGCCGCAGAAGTCGCGGTACCCGCGCGCGACTCCGCCCACTTCTGCGTGCTGGAGAGGCGCGGGCGCGTCAGCCGGGCTCTGATCGCGTCACCGTCCGACCGGCCCACTCCTGCGGCCCCGGAGACGCCGAGCGCCCGCCGGCGCCCTCGCGAGTCCGCGGTGGTCGCGGTCGTCGGGCGCGACCCCCGCCGTCCGCCCCTGGTCGGCGGGAGGCGGGCACACGCAGAACCGCCGCCGTCGAGGGGACGACGGCGGCGGTTCTGCGCGCGGGGAGCGGATCAGGTCACGGCGTGCAGGCCACGTTCCCGATCAGGTCCTTCCCGGAGTTGGAGCAGCTCAGCGTGTTGCCGCTGGTGGACCAGTTGGACGGCTGGTGGAGGTAGACCACCGCGTTGCTGGTCTTCAGCGCGAGGTTGCCGCTGATGGTGTTGTCGTTGCCCGAGCCGTCGGCGCGGGTGATCACCTGGTAGCCGTAGGTGGTGGTGCCCGCGGCGGAGTTGCCCGCGGCCAGCCAGCTGTTGCCCGAGACCAGGATCAGCGAGACGACGTCCGAGGCGAGCCGCGACCCGCCGAGGACCGTGTTCCCGATGATGTCGCCGTCGAGGGTGCCCTCCTTGGCCTCGATCGGCTCGGCGCCGGTGTCGCTGATCGCGTTGTCCACGACCGCGATGCGGGCCGTGCGGTCAGGGTTGCAGCTGTTGTACTCGCACCAGTTGCGGTCGGAGGTGCCGACGTAGACGCCCTCGCCGTACTTGGCGGAGACGATGCCGGTGCGGCGGATGGTGCTGCCGACGATCAGGGAGTCGGTGGTCTGGTTGCGGAAGTGGACCGCCTCGTAGCCGATCTCGCTCACCGTCAGGCCGGCCATCTGGACGCCCTTGCTGGCGAGCACCTGGATACCCTGGAAGGAGCTGCGGACCGAGAAGCCCACGAGGTGCACGTCGCTCACCGTGTTCAGGATGAGCGCGGTGCCGCTCGAGGTGGATCCGGAGGTGAGGACCGCGTTGGGCGAGCCGCAGATCCAGATCGAGCCGGGCTGGGCGGCGGTGCCGCGGAGGGCGAACTTGCCGGTGTAGACGCCGTCGGCCAGGCGGATGACGTCGCCGGAGGAGGGGTTGGTCAGGGCCGTGACGAGCTGCGCCGAGGTCGACACCGTCTTGGTGGCGGCGGGGCAGTCGAAGGCCGCGAGCAGCGAGGCGCGGGAGGCGAGGATGTCGGCCGAGGTGGTGGCCGACTCCTTCAGCCGCGAGTCGCGGCCGGCGTCGTCGGTCGCCGTGACGGTGTACGTGTAGGCGCGTCCCGCCTCGGCGGTCTCGTCGCGGTACTGGCGCACCGGGTCGGCGACGGTGCCGACGACCGTGTCGCCGGAGCCGTCCTCGTTCGAGCGGTGCACGTCGTACGAGACGACTCGCGAGCTGAAGGGCGCGTCCCAGGCGACGGTGTAGCCGTCGGTCAGGGGGGAGAGCTCCACGGCGTCGGTCGCGAGGCCGTCCTCGGCGAGGACGAACGCGTCGATGATCAGGTTCTTGTCGGTCGACTTGGAGTTCTTCGTCCCCGTGTAGGAGATGGTCACGGTGTGCGTGCCCTCGGCGAGGTCGGTCGTCTCGTAGACCGGCACCTGGTACTGCGCGGTCGAGCTGTAGCGGTCGACCTTGGTGACGGGTCCGCCGTCGACCGAGACCGCGGCGATGCCGGAGGAGGAGGTCTTCCGGCTGATCCAGCGCCACGACGTGCCGACGAAGGTGAACTTCACCGATCCGGCGGAGGTCAGGTACTTCATCCCGCCTCCGCTGTCGCCGCCGGCCATCGATCTCCACGAGCCGGTGTACTGCAGCGCGGGGTCGGTCTCCTGCACGAGGAGGCTGGTCGCTCCGGAGGGGTCGAGCACGGGGCCGTCGTCCTCGCCGCCGCCGGTCTCGTCGGTCGGCTCCTCGGTGGCGGGAGTCGCGCGGGTGATGTCGAACGCGTCGATGACCAGGTTCTTGTCGCTCGCGGAGCTGTTGGCCTTGCCGCTCCAGGCGATCTTGACCGTGTGGACGGTGTCGGCGAGGTCCTTCTTCGTGAACACCGGGACCTGGTACGCCGTCGTCTTCGTGTACCGGTCGACCGAGGTGCTCGCGCCGTCGACCGTGACGGTGGCGATGCCGGCGGAGGCGGTGGTGCGGCTGACCCAGCTGAAGCCGGTGCCGCGGAAGCTGAACGAGACGGAGCCGGTGCTGTTGAGGAACTTGATCCCGCCGCCGCTGTCGCCGCCCGTCATCGTGCGCCACGAGCCGCTGTAGGTCAGCGAGGAGTTCGTCTCCTGGATCCGCGTGCTCTGCCCGGCGCCCGGGTCGAGAGTGGCCGCGGAGGCGGCGGGCGCCGCGAGGGGGGCGACCAGGATGCCGAGAGCGGCGATCAGAGCGGTGGTGAGGGAGAGGCGTGCGCGTCGTCGGCGAGGGCGGGTCGGGTCTGGCGTCGTCTGAGGATTCACGATCGGCTCCGGGTCTTCGAGGGGGCGTCGGGGGCGGTTCGAGGGGGCTGCTCAAGGGGGTGGTGCTGGTCCTCCCGACGCTATAGACGGGCCTTGCGACTGATGGCTGGATGAGACGGATTCAGGTTGTAGTGCCCCATTCGGGCGTGGTGGTCGGGCTAATATCAGCGATTCCGCTGAAGGACTGGCGAACCGCCGCGCATGCGTGTACACGGAACGGTCACACGCGCTGTCGACGACGGATCGGAGGGCGGATGTCGGATCGGGAGGGGACTCCGGGAATGCCCGTCCGCGGAATGGACGAGGGGGAGTGCTACTCGGTCGAGGAACGGCGACCCTACCCGGCGACTCTGGACACGGCCCCGGGCCGGGCCGCTGGGCGAGAGAATTGACCGGGCGTTCACCGGGCCGACCCCGCGCCGAAACACTGCGATGATGGGCTCTCCACTGGTGATCGCCGTCGCACCCGCGTCGTGGATCACCCGCCGCGGGCGAGCGGCGGTCCCGACGAGAGGGAGGACGCGATGGACACGGCCACGACCGCGACCGGCGACCGCCCGTCCACCCCGCCGTCCCGGGAGCGCCCGAGACGCCACCGGAGCCGCGCTCGCACCGTGATCGGACGGCTCCTGCTCGTCCCCCTCGTGGTGCTCGCCCTCTTCGGCGCCGGGATCCCGCTCTACGTCACGCCCCCGATCGACCCGATCCCCGAGCAGGCGGACGCGGTCTTCGTGCTCGGCCCGTCCACGAGGGCGCGCGTCGAGTTCGCCCGCCGGATCATCACCTCCGGAGCGACGGACACGATGGTGCTCTCGGTCGGCCCCGGCGAGATGAACGCTCCCTACGAGGCCAAGAAGTACAAGAAGTGCAACGAGCCCGGCGGCGACGTCCTCTGCTACTCCGCCGACCCGCTCACGACCCAGGGAGAGGCCCGGCAGCTGCGCGACATGGCCGAGCAGTACGGCTGGGACCACGTCATCGTGATCACCAACGCCTCCCACCTCGTGCGCGCCGAGATGATCATCGAGCGCTGCTACTCCGGCGAGCTCTCGATGGTGCCCTCGGGGGAGCCGATGGGCCTGGACTACCTGGTGAACCAGTACGTCTACCAGACGGGCGCGTTCCTCAAGGCCTTCCTGGTCACCAACGGCTGTTGACGCGAGCACTCCTCCTCGAGCCGCCGAGCCCGCCTGCGCTAGTCTGCCCGGGGCGCCATCGGCCCCGAGCCCGCTCCTGCGGAGCCCGGCCGGCCCGGCCCACGACGGCAGCGCGGCAGGAGGATCGACCGGGGAGACCCGCGACGCTCCCCGCTCCGCACCGGTCACCCCCACGCGAACCCCTCCGAAAGGCCCGCCCGTGACACCTGCCCGATCGATCTTCGCCGTCGGCCGCGGCCAGTACGAGAACATCGGCGACATCATCCTGCGCCGCCAGCTCCTCGACTGGCTCCGCGAGTCGGGTCCGCTCCACGTCTACGTGGGCCACTCGCCGTGGGGCTACGACGACGGCCTGCGCCTGGGCCCGGACGACACGGTGTACCGCTCGCTCCTGCGCTGGTACGCGGCGCTCGCTCGCGAGGCCCTCGCCGGCCGGGCGAACTCGGTGTTCAAGCCGGGAGAGATCCAGCTGACCCTGATCGGGATGAAGGAGCACCTCGTGATGCTCCCGGGCATCGCCCTGGTGCGCCTCGGCGGCGGCCGCGTGATCCGCGCCGGCGTGGGCACCCGCAACTTCGCCCCGCTGCCCCGCGCGATCATGTGGCCCTCGATGGCGCTCTCGAGCTACACCCGCTGGCGCGACGACAAGACGGCCGGCTACATGCGCGTCGGCGCCGCCATGCCCGACCTCGGCTACGGCGAGGGCTCGAGCGACGCGGAGCTGACCGCGTTCGCCGCGCAGCCCGACGAGGAGCGGCGCGTGCTGGTCCTCTCCCTCCGCGAGGACCACGAGGTGGACGCCCGCCCCTACCCCGAGCAGGAGTGGCTGGCCGCGATCAAGGGCTTCGCCGAGCGCGAGGACCTCGACATCGTCGTCGTCACGCAGGTCGCCGTCGACGCCGAGCGCTCCCGCCGTCTCGCCGCCGACCTCGACGCGGACATCCTCGACTGGGATCCGGCGCACACCCACGACGAGCACGAGATCCTGCTGCGCGAGCTCTACCGCACGGCCCGCGTCGCGATGAGCGACCGGCTGCACGTGATCATCATGGCGTTCACCGAGGGCGCGGCCCCGGTGAGCCTGCAGATGGACGGATCGACGAAGGCCTCGCGCCACTTCGAGACCATCGGGATCCACGACGTCACCGTCGACATGTCCCGGACGACCCCGGCCGCCGGCGTCGAGACCTTCTCCGCCGTGGTCGCCCGCCGGAGCGAGCTGCTCGAGAAGCTGCTCGTCGCCCGCGGACGCCTCCGCGGCGTCCGCGACGACATCCAGGCGCTGCTCGCCGTGCCGCCCCGCAGCCGCCCGGCCGCCGCGGCAGCCCCTGCCGGCCCGAAGACGCGGGTGTACCACGTCGGCCGCAGCGGAGAGGTCCCCGGAGGCATGACGCAGGTCGTCAACGGGTACCTGCGCTGGCCGTTCGAGCGCTCGGACGTCCGGGTGATCTCCTCCCGGACCGCTCCGGGCGAGCACGTCGCCGCGGCCCGCCTGGCCGCCGGCGCCGCCGCCCGCATCGTCGCGATCGCGCGCCGGGAGCCCGGCGCCGTGATCGTCGTCCACCTCTCGGAGCGCGGCTCGTTCCTCCGCGAGGGGTCCCTCCTCCGCCTCGCGCACCGTCTCGGACTGCGCACGGTCGCCCACCTGCACGGCAGTGAGTTCGCCGCCTTCACCGCCGCGCACCCGCGCCTGGTGAAGGACGTGCTGCGCAGCGCGGACGAGATCATCTCGCTCTCGGAGGAGACCTCGGCGATCTGCCGCCGCTACGTCCCCGCCGAGCGCGTGCACCTCGTGCCCAACGCGCTCGAGCAGGGCACCCCGCGCGAGAAGACCCGCACCGTCGTCTTCGGCGGCGTCGTCAGCCACCGCAAGGGCGTCGACGTGCTGCAGAAGGCGTGGGCGCAGGTCGAGGGCAAGGAGGGCTGGCGCCTGCTGGTCGCCGGTCCGATCCGCGAGCCGGAGGTCGTCGACCGCGGCGTCCCGGGGATCGAGTTCCTCGGCTCGCTCGAGAACGCCCGCCTGCTCGCCCTGCTCGACGAGGCGTCCATCGCCGTCCTACCCTCGCGCGACGAGGCGATGCCGATCTTCATCCTCGAGGCCCTCGCCCGCGACGCCGCCGTCGTCTCGACCGCGGTCGGCGGCATCCCCGAGGTCCTCGGCGACGGCTGCGGCCGCGTGGTCGCGCCCGGAGACGTCGAGGGCCTCGCCGCCGCGCTGACCGAGCTCATCACCGACGAGGACGCCCGGGCCGAGGTCGTCGAGAAGGCCGGGGCGCGCTTCCGTAAGCGCTTCTCCGCCGACGCCGTGTTCCCGCGGGTGGAGGAGGTCTGGCTCGGCTGAGCCGCCTGCGACTTCGCCCCGGATCGCGCCCCGGGCCCCGCTCCGGGCCTGGGCGGAGCCGCGGGAGCGTAAAATCGGTGGAGTCCGCGTCGCCGTGCCGTCGCGCGCCCAGCCGTCCGCTCCCGGACTCCTTCTCCCTCCATCCCAGAGAGGCTCGACCGTGGCCATCGCCGCCGACTCCGACCGCCGCCTGTGGACCCTGCCCCTCGCGCGCGCCGTGATCGCGGCGGTCGCCGGCTGCGTCGTCACCTTCTCGCCCGACCACGGGCCCTCCTTCGGCCTCGCCGTCTTCGGCGGCTTCGCGATCGCGACCGGCGCCGTCTCGCTCGCCCTCGGGCTCCGCAGCTGGAGCGGCCGGGCCCGCCCGCTCGCCCTCGGCTCCGCGGTGCTCACCCTGGTCGCCGGAGTCGCGGCGCTCGTCGCACTGCCGGTCGCCAACCTGCTCTCCTTCGTCGCCCTCGTCGCCGGCTGGGCGCTGCTCTCCGGCTTCCTCGAGTTCTCGAGCGGCCGCCGCGGTCAGGGCCTCGCCGCCCGCGACTCCGTGATCGTCGGCATCGGCACGATGCTCCTCGGCGCCGCATTCGGACTCCTCCCGCCCCACCCCGTCGTCACCGTCGGCCTCCTCGGCGCCTACGCCGTGATGGTCGCCGTGTTCCTCGCCATCGCGGCGTTCTCGCTCAAATGGGCCGCCGGCGCCGACGCAGCCACCGGACACGATCCCGTCGCCCCCACGACACCGACCTCCGGAGGAGACCGATGACCGCCGAAGGCCAGCAGCCCGACCCCGCCTCTCCCGCCGACCGCGCCTCGGCGGCCGACTCCGCCCCGACGCGCGACCCCGGCGAGTTCACGCCCCGCACGTTCCAGCCGACCCGCAAGGACCGCCTGCGCCCGCTCGAGCTCATCGGCTTCTCCGCGGTGATGGCGGCCTTCGTCGGCCTGGTCGTCATGCTCTCGACCCGCGAGCCGGTCGTCGCGCTCATCTCGTTCGGCGTCGCCTTCATCGTCGTGCTCGTCGCGATCGCCATGTTCTCGCTGACCTTCAAGCCGGACGAGGCCGAGATCGCGGACATCGACGAGCAGGACTCCGCACACTAGGCGAGGGACGGCTCCGCCTTCCCCAGCCGGCCGGGAGCACGCCGCGCGGGCGGATAGTCCCTTCCGCCGCGCATGCTGATGGAGCAGCCCGGAGGGCGTCTCGAGATCCCGCCTGCGCACGCGGGCGCCGCTTCCGCGTCGGTGGTCGCGCGTAGCGTGCGGAGGGTGGCGGAGGCGATCGGGCGGTGGTGGCAGAGGCGGCGGTTCTCGCGCGGCGCCGACGTCCCCTACGCGGTCGGCACCTACCGGGAGGCGTGGGCGTCCTACCCCGTCCTGGTGCGGCAGTACCGGCCCGAGTACAACGAGGGCATCGTGCTCAGCCAGATCCCGCCCGCGGCCGACGTGTACCTGTGCTGGCTCTGCGACGCCGGACACGTCTTCGTCGCCACCCCCGAGGAGCAGCGCCACCGTCCCGGCCGGGAGCGGCGCCGCTCCTCCTGGTGCCCCGACTGCGCCGAGCTCGCCTCGCCGCGCGTGCCCCGGGCCGCGCCGATGATCGGCGGCCGGCTCGCCGAGGTGCTCGCGCCGGCGGCCGCCCCCGACGACGACTCCTTCGTCCTCCTGGCGCCGCCCGCCGTGATCGCGCGGGGGCTCCCGACGTCCGCGTCGCCCACCGGCCGCGGGTCCGTGTCACCCGCCGACCCGAGCGGATCCGCGCGCGCCGCGTCGTCGACTCCTCCGTCCGCTCGATCCACCCCTCCAGCTGCCGCCGCTCGGGCCGCGCTCCCGCCCGCGTGTGCCCGAAGACGCCGGACCTCCCCGTCGGCGAGCCCTTCGCGAGCCGGTGCGCGCCTCCTCCCGCCTCCGCCGTCGAGGCCCGGCTCCGGGCCCTCCTCGCCGAGCGCCTCGTCTTCGACCCGGCCCACACGGCGGTGCGTCTCGCGCGGCCGTTCTTCGAGCACTGCGAGGCGTGGCCCGACCTGGTGCTCGGCGAGCTGCGCGTCGCGATCGAGTACGACTCCACCGGCCGTCACGGACTCGAGCACGTCGGACACCGCGAGGAGGCCGACCGGCGGAAGGACCGCGCGCTCCGCTCCGCCGGCTGGGAGGTGGTGCGCATCCGCACGGGGAAGCTGCTGCCGCTCGGCCCCCACGACCTGGTCGCCACGGGAGTCACGGCCGCGCTGGCGGACCGCCTGGTCGACCGGCTCCGCGATGTCCGCGGTCCGCTGCTCGTCGACGCCTGGGGGCGCTGAGCGCGTCGCGCGGCGGCTGCGGGACGGTCCTCCGGGATCCGTCCCCGTCGCTCCGTCCCCGTCGCTCCGTCCGGTGTCCGGCTCGGCGGAGCGGGACCCGCGGATGCAGTGCCGGCGAGTGGGAACCGTCGAGTGGGAACCGGCGAGTCGCAGCGGTCGAGTCGCAGCCGCCCGCTCGCAGCCGACGCGTCAGAGCCGCAGGGCCAGCGCCTCGCTGCGCCAGCGGCGGTGCAGCGCCCAGGGGTCGGGCTCCCCGGCGCGCACGGTCTCGATGTGGGCGTCGAGCGCGGGGCTGCGCGCGAACCACTCCGTGCGCTCCAGGCGCTCGTCGGCGAACTGGGCGTGCCGCTGCTGCTCGAGCGCCCGCCCGCCGCGCTCGAACGCGAGGAGCTCCTCGTGCCGGAGTCGGTGGAGGCGCTGCCGGGGATTGCCGCTGGTGCCGATCTTGATCCGCTCGCCGAAGCGGATGTAGTAGACGACGTCGACCCGGGGCGGCGGCAGCTCGCCGTCGGGAGCGTCGCCGAGCCGCCACTCGCAGGCGGCGCAGAGCCAGGCGGAGGGGAGCCGGACGCCCAGGCGGGACCCGCACGCGGCGCACGGCGAGGGCAGGGCGTCGATCACGCCGTCCTCCCGGGCGACCCAGTCGTGCGCGAGCCCGAGGTGCGCGGCGCAGAGCGCGAGGGGGGCGCCCGTCTCGGCCGAGGAGGCGCACCCTCCGATCGCGCACGCTGGCATGCCGCCGACGCTAGGTGCGACCCCCGACATCGCGCCGCCGTCGACCGCGCCGCCGCGAGCACGCAGGAGTCCGAGTGCTCGCGCTCGAGGACGGCGGCATCCGCGCGCTCGCTGCCCGGCGGATCAGCTCAGACGGTCGACCAGCGACGAGGCGAGGCCCGTGTAGCCGCCCGGCGTCAGCGCCAGCAGGCGCTCCTTCGCCGCGTCGCCGATGTCGAGACCCTGCACGAAGACGGCGAGGTCGTCGGCACCGAGGCGCTTGCCGCGGGTCAGGTCCTTCAGCAGCGCGTACGGGTCGGCGATCGAGGACCGGCCGGCCGCCACCTCCGCACGGATCACCGTCTGGATCGCCTCGGCCAGCACCTCCCAGTTGCCGTCGAGGTCGGCGGCGAGGGCGGTCGGGTCGAGGTCGATCTCGAGCAGGCCGCGGGCGATGTTGTCGAGGGCGAGGAGGGAGTGGCCGAACGCGACGCCGATGTTGCGCTGCGTGGTCGAGTCGGTGAGGTCGCGCTGGAGGCGCGAGGTGACCAGGGTCTGCGCGAGCGAGTCGAGCAGGGCGCTGGAGAGCTCGAGGTTCGCCTCGGCGTTCTCGAAGCGGATCGGGTTGATCTTGTGCGGCATCGTGGACGAGCCGGTCGCCCCGGCCTGGGGGATCTGCCGGAAGTAGCCGAGCGAGATGTAGGTCCAGACGTCGGTGCAGATGTTGTGCAGGATGCGGTTCGCGTGCGCGGCCCTGCCGTAGAGCTCGGCCTGCCAGTCGTGCGACTCGATCTGGGTGGTCAGCGGATTGAAGACGAGGCCGAGGGAGGTGACGAACTCCTCCGCGAGGGCGGGCCAGTCGGTGCCGGGGTCGGCGGCGAGGTGCGCGGCGAACGTGCCCGTCGCTCCGCTGAACTTGCCCAGGTACTCCGTCGCCTCGATCTGCGCGACGACCCGCTCGAGCCGGTAGGCGTAGACGGCGAACTCCTTGCCCATCGTGGTCGGGGTCGCGGGCTGGCCGTGGGTGCGGCTGAGCATCGACTCGTCGCGGTAGCGGACGGCCAGCTCCCGGAGCGACGCGACGACCGAGCGCAGCTTCGGCAGCCAGATCTCGCCGACGGCCTGACGGACCACGATCGCGTAGGAGAGGTTGTTGATGTCCTCGCTGGTGGCGGCGAAGTGGGTGAGCTCGGCGATGCGCTGCAGGCCCAGCTCCTCGAGCCACTGGCGGACGAGGTACTCCACGGCCTTCACGTCGTGGCGGGTGCGGGCCTCGAGGGTCGCCAGCTCGTCGATCTCGGGCTGGCCGAAGTCGCGGGCGCGGCGGCGCAGCTCCTCGGCGGTCGCCGCGTCGACGGGCTCGGAGCCGAAGAGGCGGCGGTCGGTCAGCGCCAGCAGCCACTCGACCTCGACGTGCACCCGCGCGCGGTTCAGCCCCGCCTCCGAGAGGTACTCGCCGAGCGACGAGACGGCACCGCTGTAGCGGCCGTCGAGGGGGCTCAGCGGCTGGGTGGGGAGCGAGGTCATGCGGTAGTGCCTTCCGGTTCTCAGGTGTCCTGCGCGAGGGCGGCGCGCGCGTCGGTGGAGTCGGGGCGGACAGAGCGGTTGCCGCGCAGTCCTGGTTCGATCTGGGCGAAGAGGGCCCGGCAGGCGCGCTCGATCAGCGCGAGCACCGAGTCGAACGCCGCCGCATCGGAATAGTAGGGGTCGGGGACGTCGCCCTGCGGGGAGAGGCCGGGCTCGAAGTCGAGCAGGCGGCGGATCTTCTGCCGGTCGACCTCGGTGCGCGCCCAGGAGCGCAGCGCGCGCTCGTGCCCGTGGTCGAGCGCGACGACCAGGTCGAACTCGGCGAAGCGGGACGGGTCGAAGAGCTGGGCGCGGTGGCGGCCCCCGTCGAAGCCGTGCCGCTCCAGCGCCGCGAGGGCGCGGCTGTCGGCGTGCTCGCCGAGGTGCCACTCGCCGGTGCCGGCCGAGCTGATCTCGATCGCGGAGCCGAGCCCCGCCTGCTCCGCCAGGGAGCGCAGCACCACCTCGGCCATCGGCGACCGGCAGATGTTGCCGGTGCAGACGAAGCACACGGCGAAGGCCGAGGGCGCAGGGGAGTCGGGGGTCACCCGCCCATCATGGCGCACCGCGGCTCCTCCACAGCAGGCCGATCGCGGCGGCCGTCCACCGATGGCGCGCGAGGCCTCCCGGGCGGTGGCGGCGCGGCCGATGCTGACTGCCGAGGCCGCGGTGTCAGTCCTGACGGCGGCGGAGGAAGGGGCGCAGGAGGAGGCCGATGAACCAGTTCACCAGGGCGAGCACGAGGGCGCCGAGCACGCCCCACCAGAAGCCGTCCACGACGAGGCCGAAGCCGAAGAGGCCGCTGATCCAGGCGGTCACGAGCAGCAGGAGGCCGTTGACGAGGAACGAGACCAGGCCGAGCGTCAGCACGTACAGGGGGAACGCGACCACCCGCACCACTCCGCCGACGACGGCGTTGACGACGCCGAAGATCACCGCCACCAGCAGGTACGTGAGGACCGCCGCGGCGGGGCCCTCCTCGTACGGGTCCACGCGCACGCCCGCCACGACCAGGGTCGTGAGCCAGATCGCGACGGCGTTGGTCAGGAGGCCGAGGAGGAGTCTGCTCATGCCTCCACTATCCCCGCAGGCGGGGCGCGCCGCGAGCCGGGGCTCAGGTGAGGGGCCCGCCGATGGTCGGCTCGGGCGCAGGAGTGCAGAGGCGGGGGTCGTCGGCGCAGGTCCGCGGAGGGAGCACCGCGGTGGGCTCGGGCTGCGGCAGGGGCTCCGCCGTCGGCTGCGGGGCCTCGGTCGGCTCGGGGGCGGGCGCGGGAGCCGGCTCCGGAGCCGGGGGATCGGGCGTCGGCTCCTGGGTCGGCTCGGGCGCACTGGTCGGCCGGGGAGCTGCGGGAGGCGCGGGGCGCGGGGGAGGAGCGAATCCGCTGCCCGGCTCCGGGACGAGCGGCTCGCGCGCCTCGATCACGGCGACGGCCAGCGGAGCGACCGCGGCTCCCGAGGCGAGAGCGCTCCGGAGCTGCTCGACCGCGTCGGTCAGCACCGCCCGCCGGGACGTCGATCCGCGACCGGAGGCGAGGGTCGACGTGGCGAGGCCGAGCACGCGCTCGGCCAGCGCCGTCCGCTGCTCCCCGGCCGCGGTCGTCGCGGTGGTGATGGCGTCGGCCGAGACTCCCTCGAGCGCTGCGTTCAGGGATCCGATCGCCACCAGCAGATCGGTGCGGGCCGCGCCCGCGACGGTGCCGTCGGTCGCGGTGAGGAGCGCGAGCGAGTCGTCCCGCAGCGCGAGGCCGGCCTCGCGCGCGGCGGTGTAGGCCGGAGGCGCGGCGACGTCGATGGACGTCTCGCGGAGAGTCGGGGTCGCCTGCGTGCCCTCCGCGGAGGGCGTGCATCCGGTGAGCGCGCCGGCGGCGACGAGCAGGGCGATCGCGGCCGTGGCGCCCCGGAGGAGCGGGCGCGCACCCCCGCGCCGCTCGGCTCGCCCTCGACTCCGCATCACTGCACCCTAATCGGGGGACGGCCGCCGTGGGCGCCGGTCAGCGGGGCGGTTCGCGCATCCGAGACCCGGGTCCGCCGCACCTCCGGGCCGCACCGGCGGCGCTCGACCGGTGGGAAGGGGGCATGGCGCACGCCCGTCGAGGGCGGGGGACGGCGCGCGCGGAACGGCGGGGCGCCCGCCGCCGCGCCGCCTAGCATGGGGCGGGTGACCGACCAGCAGGAGCCTCCCGTCCGCCTCCGCCCCGAGATCCTGGCGCTCCCCGCCTACAAGCAGGGCCGCGCGGCCGCCGCCGACGCCTTCAAGCTCTCCTCCAACGAGAACCCGTTCGACCCGCTGCCCTCCGTGCTCGCGCGGGTCCGCGAGGTGGACGACTTCAACCGGTACCCGGACGCGGCGGCGACCGCCCTGCGCACAGCGCTCGCCGCGGAGTACGGCGTCCCGATCGAGGAGGTGATCGTCGGAGCCGGCTCCGTCGCGGTCATCGCCCAGCTCATCACCGCGGCGGCGGGCCCGGGCGACGAGGTCGTCTACGCCTGGCGCTCGTTCGAGGCGTACCCCTCGCTCGTCACGACCGCGGGCGCCACCAGCGTGCGCTTGCCGCTCCGCGCCGACGACACCCACGACCTCGACGCCATGGCGCAGGCCGTCACCGAGCGCACCCGCCTGCTGATCGTCTGCAGCCCCAACAACCCCACCGGCACCGTCGCCACCGCCGACGACGTCGAGGCGCTCCTCGAGCGCGTCCCGGGCGACGTCCTCGTGCTCCTCGACGAGGCCTACGCCGAGTTCGTCGACGACGAGCGGGCCGTGGACGGCACCCGCCTTCTCGGCCGCTACCCGAACCTCGTGATCGCCCGCACCTTCTCCAAGGCGTACGGCCTCGCCGGCCTCCGCGTCGGCTACGCGATCGGCCACGCGCGGATCCTCGACGCCGCCCGCTCCACCGCCATCCCGCTCTCGGTCACCCGGTTCGCCGAGACCGCGGCGGTCGCCTCCCTCGAGCACCGCGAGGAGCTCCTCGAGCGCGTCCACCGCATCACCCGCCTCCGCGACGACCTCTGGCGGGCGCTGCTCGACCAGGGCTGGACGATCCCGGAGTCGCAGGCGAACTTCCTCTGGTTCGACACCCGCGACGACACGGCGCGGGCCGCCGAGGTCTTCGAGCGCGCCGGGGTCGTGGTCCGCGCGTTCCCGCCGGAGGGGATCCGCGTCTCCGTCGGCGAGGCGCGCTCTGTCGACAAGCTCCTCAGCGCGGCGGCCGAGATTGTGGCTTCCCTCCCCGAGGGCCACCCCGCGAGACGGATAGGTTAGTCGGGTGGTAGCCACCAGCACGGAGTCGCCGACTGTCCAGTTCCTCTCCGCGGACGGGCGGTTCTCGCCGACCCCCGCGGCCGAGCAGTACGCCTCCTACCTCGACGGGGTGGACGAGGCGCAGCACCGCTCCTTCTACCGCGAGATGGCGGTGGTCCGCCGCTTCGACACCGAGGCCGCGAACCTGCAGCGCCAGGGCCAGCTCGGACTGTGGGTCCCGAGCCACGGCCAGGAGGCGGCGCAGGTCGGCTCCGCGTTCGCGATGCGTCCGCAGGACCACGTGTTCCCCTCCTACCGCGAGCACGTCGTCGGCAAGATCCGCGGCATCGACCTGCTCGGCGTCCTCGCGCTCCTGCGCGGCACGACGCACGGCGGCTGGGACCCGACCGACCCGACCAACGGGAACTTCCACCTCTACACGCTGGTGCTCGGCTCGCAGGCCCTGCACGCGACCGGCTACGCGATGGGCCTCACCCTCGACGGAGCGACGGGCACGGGCGACCCCGAGAAGGACGCGGCCGTCGTCGTCTACTTCGGCGACGGCGCCTCCAGCCAGGGCGACGTCAGCGAGGCGATGGTCTTCGCCGCGAGCTACCAGGCTCCCGAGGTCTTCTTCCTCCAGAACAACCACTACGCGATCTCGGTCCCCGTGGCCACGCAGTCGCGCAGCCCCCTCTACCTCCGCTCCTCCGGCTTCGGCATCCCCGGCGTGCAGATCGACGGCAACGACGTGCTCGCGAGCTACGCGGTCACCGCCAAGCACCTGCAGGACGCGCGCTCCGGCGGCGGTCCCCAGTTCATCGAGGCGCTGACCTACCGGATCGGCGCGCACACCTCGAGCGACGACCCGACGAAGTACCGCACCGACGACGAGCTCGCCTCGTGGGTCGCGAAGGACCCGATCACCCGCTTCGCCGCGTTCCTGCGGAGCGAGGGCGTGGAGCAGTCCTTCTTCGACGAGGTCGACGAGGAGGCGAAGGACTTCGCGTCCGACATCCGCCGCCGCCTCCTCGCCCTCGAGGTCCCTCCCACGGGCGTCATGTTCGACCACGTCTACTCGGAGCCGCACGTGCTCGTCGAGGAGCAGAAGGCGTGGCTGCAGCGCTACGAAGAATCGTTCGGAGGCGAGTGATGACGATCGACACCAGCACGACGGCCGCGCAGCCGCCCCTCACCGGGTCGCAGCTCGAGTCCATGTCCATGGCCAAGGCGCTCAACGCCGGCCTCCGCCGCGCGATGACGCAGGACGACCGAGTCCTCCTGATGGGCGAGGACATCGGCCCCCTGGGCGGCGTCTTCCGCATCACCGAGGGCCTGCACGCCGAGTTCGGGGCGAAGCGCGTGCTCGACACGCCGCTCGCCGAGTCCGGCATCGTCGGCACCGCGATCGGGCTCGCGATGCGCGGGTTCCGCCCGGTCTGCGAGATCCAGTTCGACGGGTTCATCTACCCGGCGTTCGACCAGATCACCTCGCAGCTGGCCAAGATGACCAACCGCCACGAGGGCGCGATCACCATGCCCGTCGTCATCCGCGTGCCCTACGGCGGGCACATCGGAGCGGTCGAGCACCACCAGGAGAGCAACGAGGCGTACTTCGCGCACACCGCGGGCCTGCGCGCGGTCAGCCCGTCGACTCCCAACGACGCCTACTGGATGATCCAGGAGGCCATCGCCTCGGACGACCCCGTCATGTTCTTCGAGCCCAAGAGCCGCTACTGGCCCAAGGGCGACGTCGACCTCAGCGGATCCGCCGCGCCGCTGCACGCCAGCCGCGTCGTCCGCCAGGGCACCGAGGTCACGCTGGTCGGCTGGGGCCCGATGGTCGCCGTCCTCCTCCAGGCCGCCGAGCTCGCGGGCGAGGAGGGCACGAGCGTCGAGGTCGTCGACCTGCGCTCGCTCTCCCCGATCGACTGGGAGCCGCTGCTCGCGTCGGTCCGCAGGACCGGCCGGCTCGTCGTCGCGCAGGAGGCGTCCGCGAACGTGAGCCTCGGCTCCGAGATCGCGGCGACCGTCACCGAGCGCGCCTTCTTCTCGCTGGAGGCGCCGGTCCTCCGGGTCGCCGGCTTCGACACCCCCTTCCCGCCCGCCAAGGTCGAGAAGCTCTTCCTCCCCGACGTCGACCGCGTGCTCGAGGCCGTCGACCGCTCGCTCGCGTACTGACGCGCGCGACATCCGCCCGCACGAGCACACAGGAGTCCCCCGATGACAGAGCAGTTCCTCCTCCCCGACGTCGGCGAGGGCCTCACCGAGGCCGAGATCGTGGCCTGGAAGGTCAAGGTCGGCGACGAGGTGGCCGTCAACCAGGTCCTCGTCGAGATCGAGACCGCCAAGTCGCTCGTCGAGCTCCCCTCGCCGTTCAGCGGCACCGTGGTCGACGTGCTCGTCGACGAGGGCCAGACGGTCGACGTCGGCACCGCGATCATCACCGTCCAGGCCGGAGCCGGCTCGATCGGCTCCGAGGTGCCCGCGATCCCGGCCCACCCCGCGCAGGCCGCCACTCCGCCCGCCC